>VAXS01000026.1 GCA_005883255.1 Actinomycetota bacterium
TGGCCCGCCAGCTGGAGGCGTTCGAGCGCCTTGTGGGCAGGCCGCCGACGCACGTCGACTCCCACCATCACGTGCATCGCCGCGGCGAGGTGGCCTCCATCGCTCGCGAGCTGGTCTCCGCGCTGGGCGTTCCGCTGCGCGAGCAAGGGCCCGTGCGCTACGTCGGCGGCTTCTACGGCCAGTGGGAGTGGCGCGTCACCGATCTCGAGCACATCGGACCCGAGTTCCTGATCTGGATCCTGCGCAACGAGGTGGACGAGGGCTGGACCGAGATCGGCTGCCACCCCGGGTTCGTGACCGAGGACTTCAGCTCGGTGTACCTCGCCGAGCGCGAGGTCGAGGTGGCGACGCTCACGGATCGGAGGGTCCAAGCCGAGATCGAGGCCCTGGGGATCCGGCTGGCCAGCTACGCCGAGCTGGCACGAGGGCACGACTCCGAAGACTGACGGGCGCGTCGCGTCGCCTTCCGGAGCGTTTGAGGCGGGCTATTCGCGCCCGGAGCGGATCCGCTCGAGCGCCGCGACGACGTCCGCGTCGAACTGCGTGCCGCTGTGGGCCCGGAGCTCGGCGAGCGCTTCGTCGGCGGTCATGGCGTCGCGATACGGGCGCTCGTGGATCATGGCCGTGAACGCATCCACGGCGTGCAGGATGCGGGCCTCCAGTGTGATCTCGTCGCCCGCGACGCCGTTCGGGTAGCCGGTGCCGTCGATCCGCTCGTGGTGCTGGAGCACGAAACGCGCCGCCACGGTGTGGCCCCAGGCGGCGACGAGCTCGGCGCCGACGACGGAGTGGGTGCGGACCAGCCCCATCTCGTCCTCTTCGAGCGGCCCGCGCTTGTGGAGCACCGAGGCCGGCACGGCGAGCTTGCCCACGTCGTGCAGCTGCCCGGCGACGCGCAGGTCGGCCAGGCGCGCCGGGTCGAGCCCCAGGAGCCGCCCGATGTCCACCGCCACCGCCGCCACCTGCGCGCTGTGCGCCAGCGTGTCGCCGTCCTTGGCGCGGAGCACGTCGAGCAGGCTGCCGCGGTGGCTCTTGCGCCTCTGGACTGCGGCCTCGCCTTCCTCCGAGGAGTCCACGACCCGGTCCTTGCCGGTGCGCTTGGCGGCGTAGAGGGCGTCGTCCACGCGCTCGAGCAGCCCGTCGCGATCGGTGGCATCGGCCGGCCAGGACGCCAGGCCGATGCTCACGCGCAGCGGCAGCGTGAACGGGACGTCCGCCACCGCCGCGCGCAGCGACTCCGCGACCGGGCGGGCGGCCGCCGCGGTGATCCCCGGCAGCAGGACGGCGAACTCCTCGCCGCCCACCCGGAACACCGAGTCCTGGTCGCCCACGCTGCGGCGCAGCGCTTCCGCCACGCGGCGCAGCGCCTCGTCGCCCAGCGGGTGGCCGTGGAGGTCGTTGACCAGCTTGAAGTCGTCGATGTCGATCGCCGCGAGCGTGAACGCGCCGTGGGGCCGGTCGAGCTGGATCTCCAGCGCCTCGTGGAAGGCGCGGTGGCCGAGCAGTCCGGTGAGGTTGTCGAAGCGGGCCTGGTGGGCCATCGTCTCGATCAGGCGCGCGTTGTCGAGTGCCGTCGCCGCCTGGGCCACCACGCCGGCCAGGAGGTTCAGGAGCGCCGGCGTCGGCTGGAGCCGCTCCGCCCGCTCCGCCACGCTGACGTGGAGGCTGCCGTAGAAGTGATCGTGGGCGACGATCGGCACGACGATCAGCGCCCGCGACCCCGTCTGGCGCATGATCGCGGCCACGAACGGATCGTCGGTCTCGGAGTCGAAGAAGATCGGCCCGGGCTTCGGCCGCTCCACCTGGTCGGCCAGCACCCTCGTGTCCGCCGGGCGGATGCGAAGGTCGCGGACCATCTCGCCATCCCCGGTCACCGCCCGGCAGACCAGCGCGTCCTCCGCTTCGTCCCAGACGAACGCCCCCACGCGGTCGCAGTCCACCACGGCGGGCACGGCGTCGGCCAGCCGGCGGGCCACCTCGTCGCTGGTGCTGGCCGCGGCCATCGCGCGCGACAGCTCGAGCAGGGCGCGCGACTGCTCCTCGCGGCGGCGCGCCTCCTCGAACGCGGTGGCCGTGTCCAGCACGGTGGCGGCGTAGCGCGCGTAGACGTCGAGCAGCTCGCGTTCGTGGGGGAAGAAGGCTCCCGCGGGCGATGCCGCCATGAGCCTGCCGTAGTGGCGGCTGGCCGACGCGACCTCCACCACCAGCCGGGCGCCCGGGCCCTTCTCGTCCCACCCCTCGAGCAGCGACCGGGCGGCGGCGTCCACGTCCTCGTCCACGTAGCCGCGGTGGTGCACGCGCAGCCGATCGCCCGGGGCGGTGCGAACGGCCAGGAGGTAGTTCGGGGCGCGCACCGCGGTGGCGGCGCGCTCTGTGATCCGGGCCAGCGCCGCGTCGAGGTCGTCGATCGCGATCAGGTCCCGGGCGGTGGCGTACATGCTCTCCAGCCGCTCGGTCATCGCCGTCACCTGGGCCTCCAGCGCCGTGACGAGCTGCTGGGGGTCGGCCCCGGTGGCCGCCTGCTCGGCGTCCCAGGTGACGATGTAGCGGCAGCAGTCGCCACCGCGCGCCTGGCAGGTCGACTCCTCCACGACCGCCGGCGCGGCCCCGAACAGGACCGGCGGCTGCGAGAGCAGGCCCTTCGTCCAGGCGCACATGTGCGGGTGGCGCGGGAAGCCGTTGCGCGAGCGGGCCCGAACGACCGCGCGGCCCGGCGCGACCTCGGGCACGAGCTCGGTCACGGTGGAGAACTTGCTGACGCCGACGCTGAGCTGCTCGTAGATGGCCTCGGGGGAGCCCAGCGAGCGCATCAGCGTCGCGACTGGCGTGCCGGCGTGCTGGCGGACCGTCTCCTCGCCGATGTCCAGCCCCACGTTCTCGTTGCCGAGGACCTCCGCGGCCGAGACGAGGAGCTCGATCGCCTCCTCGTGCCAGATCCAGTTGGCGACGTCGTCGAGGTACTCGGGGGTGTACTCGACGCCGGCCCGGCTCAGGACCTCCTGGACTCCGTCCTCCCCGGCCCGGGTGCGGACGTGACGGACGAGCGTGCTCGCCATGGAGCACGAGATCTGGCCGACGGCGGGCCCGTCGCCCACCTGCGCGGCAGCGTGGGAAGGGACCCCTCCCATCTTCAGGTTATCGGCGCGATGGGCGAGGGCTATAGGTTCCGCGGTGCCGACTCGGCGCCGGACACCCGATGCCCCTCCCGATTACGCGTACCACCGGCTGCTGGCTGCAGTGGCTGCGAGCCGATCTCCCGCGCGAGCATGGCCTGGCCTACTGGCGCGGCCCACACGCGCGGCTGGTGGCCCAGGTTCGGCACGTCGACGAGTACCGCCAACACCACTTCTCGGCCCAGGATCACGGTTTCTGGCGTGCTCCGCCCGGCGTGGGGACGACCATCCCGGCGGACTGGCGCATCGACGGCATGCCCGAGGTCGCCTTTGCCAGCGCACTGGCCCCACTCAGGGCGCTGGGACCGCGGGTCTGGACCGTCTACCAGGACGAGTCGAAGTTCATCGATCGGATCCTCGCGAACCTGACGGGACCCGGCGGTGGCCGCTGGTTCCGGACCGGGCATGACGAGCAGGTCGGCGGTCGCGCCGTGGTGTTGCTCCGCCGTCGTAGGGACGTGCGCTTCACCGCGTTCCGCTCCTTCGTCCACGGCGTCCTCGGGCCCGCGCTCGATCGGGCGCCGGGAACGGTGGAGCTGCGGACGCATGCCTTCCTGCCCTACACGAAGGCGGTGTGGTGGACTCCGGGAGTCGCACACGACAACCCACCGCAGCGCCGCTACCACGCGGCGATCGTGCTCGGCGCAGCCGACCGCGGTGCGCTCGACGCGATCATCGCGTCGCCCGAGGTTACGGCGACACAGGATGCCCAAGCAGCGAACTGCCTGGCACTGCACGCGTACGCGGTGGACAACACGTACACGGTCGTCCGTGACGGCCGCAGCCTCCTCTGATTTCATCCAGCGGCCGCGGACGGCCGAGGTGGTAGCCCTGACCGTAGTCCACGCCCAGCTCGGCCAGCAGGCGGACCGTCTCGTCGTCGCCCACTATCTCGGCGATCGTCTGCGCCCGCAGCCCCCGAGCGAGGTCGACGACGGCTTGGATCACGAGCTGGTCCGTATGGCTGTGGCGGCAGTTCCGGACGAACTCGCCGTCGATCTTCAGGAAGTCGAACGGCAGGTGCTTCAGGTAGTAGAACGATCCGAAGCCGGCGCCGAAGTCGTCGAGCGCGAAACGGCAGCCGAGCTCGGAGAGGCGCTCGGCAAACCTGCTGGCCGCCGACATGTTCGCCACCGCGGCGGTCTCGGTCACCTCGAGGATGAGCCGGTCCGGCGGTGTCCGGGTGCGCCGGAGCTCGGCCTCGATCAGGTCGAGCAGCTCGGCGTCGCCGAGGGAGCGCGCCGAGAGGTTCACCTCCACGGTCAGCGCGTCCCCGCGCCGGTCGTGCTCTTCGAGCAGCGCGATGGCGCCGCGCACGACCCAGCGGTCGATCTCCTGTACGAGGTCGAGCCGCTCGGCGGTGTCGAGGAACGCCGCCGGGCGGATCAGGTCGCCGGTCTCGCCGCGCATCCTCAACAGCAGCTCGTGCTGTGAGCAGCGGCCGCTCGAGAGCTCGACGATCGGCTGGGCGAGCAGGGTGAAGCCGTCGTTCGCGAGCGCGCCGCGGATGCGCTCGACCCAGGTCAGCTGCCGCTTGCGCCGGGCGCGCTCGTGGTCGGGGCGGTAGACGGCGACCCGGTCGCGACCCGCCTTCTTGGCGGAGTACATCGCCAGGTCGGCATTGACCATGACGTCCTCGCGGGACAGGTCCTCGTCGTCGATCATGGCCACGCCCACGCTGGCGGTGGTCGGGCGCACGCCCCCGTCCGGCAGCGGCACGTCCTGCGCGCGCACGCTCGCCACCAGTCCCTGCGCCACCTTGCGCGCTCCCTCGGGATCCGCGTGGGGCAGGAGGACGGCGAACTCGTCGCCGCTGAGCCGCGCGACCACGTCGGTCTCCCGCAACCGCCCGCTCAGAGCCCCGGCCACGCGGCGAATCAGCTCGTCGCCGGCCTTGTGGCCGAGCGAATCG
>VAXS01000027.1 GCA_005883255.1 Actinomycetota bacterium
GGTTCGCGGATTCCCGCATGGAGCTCGTCGCGTTCGTCGGTCTTCCCGACGGCTCGGCCTGGATTCGCGATCGCCTCTCCGGGGACGGGGCCGATCCCGAGGCGCTCGGGCGGGCGGTGGCCGAGCGGCTGCTGGCGGCGGGCGCGGGCGACCTCCTGCGCGCCGCGGAGGCGGCGGCCGCATGAGCGGGCGGGTCCACCTGGTCGGCGCCGGGCCGGGCGATCCCGGCCTGATGACCGCGCGCGCGCTCGAGCTGATCGCCGCCGCCGACGTGATACTGCACGACCGGCTGATCCCGGACGCGGCGCTGGCCGCCGCGCGTCCCGATGCCGACCTCGTGGACGTGGGCAAGCGGCCGGGCGCGCCCGCGCGCTCGCAGGAGGAGATCCACCGCCTCCTGGTCGAGCACGCCCGCGGCGACGCCGCCAGTGCCGTCGCGTTCGTGACCGGCCACGAGGACCCAGACAAGCCGGAGCCCGCGCTCGACTGGGACGCACTGGCCCGGTTCCCCGGCACGCTCGTGCTGTACATGGGCGTGCGCCAGCTGCCGGCGATCGCGCGGCGGCTGCTGGACGCCGGCCGCGATCCCGACGAGCCCGCGGCCGTCGTGGAGCGGGGGACGCTGCCGGATCAGCGCACGGTGACGGGCACGCTGGCCACGATCGCCGAGCGCGCCGCCGCCGCCGACGTCGGACCCCCGGCCGTGACCGTGGTCGGTCCGGTGGCGGCGCAGGCGGAGCGGCTGGCGTGGCTGGAGCGCCGCCCGCTCCACGGCCGCACCGTGGCCGTGACCCGGGCGCGCGCCCAGGCCAGCGAGCTGGCGGCGCGGCTGCGCGGGCTCGGCGCGGCGGTGGTGGAGGCGCCGGCCATCCGCGTCGTGCCGCTGCCCGGCGAGGCGCCCGACCTCGGCCGCTACGACCTGATCTGCCTGACCAGCCCCAACGGCGTCCGCCTGCTGTTCGAGCGGCTGCGCGCTGCCGGCCGCGACGCGCGCGCGCTCGCCGGCGCCACCGTGGCCGCCATCGGACCGGGCACCGCCGGCGCCCTGCGGGAGCACGGGATAGAGCCCGAGGTCGTCCCCGAGCGCTCGACGGCCGAGGGATTGGTCGAAGCGCTGGCCGAGCGCTCACCGCCGGCCCGGGCGCTGGTGGCGCGGGCCCGCGAGGCGCGCGCGGTGCTCCCGGACGCGCTGCGCGAGCGCGGCGCGGAGGTGGACGTCCTCGAGCTCTACGAGACCGTGGCGGAGCCGCTCGACGGCGATCGCCTGGCCGCCGCCCGCGAGGCCGACTACGTCACGTTCACCTCGTCCTCCACGGTCCGGTTCTACTTCGCCGCCGCCGACGGCGCGCCCCGAGGCCGGATCGTCTCGATCGGCCCGGTGACCAGCGCCACGCTGCGCGAGCACGGCGCCGAGCCGGACGTCGAGGCGACCCGCCACGACGTGGACGGGGTGGTCGAGGCGATCCTGCGGGACGTGGTGCGATGACCGCGGTGGTCACGTTCCTCTCCGACTACGGCCTGGTCGACGACTTCGTCGGCGTCTGCCACGGGGTGATCGCGCGCATCGCCCCGGAGGGCCGGGTCCTCGACGTCACCCACGGCATCCCGCGCCACAACGTCCGCGCCGGGGCGCTGGTCCTGCGCAACGCCCTGCCGTACCTGCCGGCCGGCGTGCACCTGGCGGTGGTGGATCCCGAGGTGGGCGCCGAGCGCCGCGCGGTGGCGATCCGCTGCGCGGAGGAGGACCGCCTGCTGGTCGGCCCGGACAACGGCCTGCTGTGGCTGGCGGCCGAGCGGTTCGGAGGCGCGGTCGAGGCGGTGGACGTGGGCCGCTCGCCCTGGCGCCTGGAGCCGGTGTCGGCCACCTTTCACGGGCGCGACATCTTCGCCCCGGTGGCGGCCCACCTGGCTGCCGGGGAGCGGCTGGCCGAGGGGGGCGACCCCGCCGAGCCCGACGGGCTGGCGCGCCTGGAGCTGCCGCGCCCCCGCGCGGAGGGCGAGGCGCTGGTGGCGCACGCGCTGGCCGTAGATCGCTTCGGCAACGTCATCCTCGACGCCAGCCACTCCGACCTGGACGGCTCCGGGATCCGGCTGGGCCGGCCCCTGGAGCTGGCGGTGGGCGACCGGCGCTACACGGCCTGGTACGCCGTCACGTTCGCGGACGTGCGCCCGGGCGAGATCCTGGTCTACCAGGACGCCTACCGGACCCTGGCCGTGGCGGTCAACCGCGGCAGCGCCGCCCGGATGCTCGAGGTCGAGCCCGACGACGAGCTGCGCATCGCCGCGGCGTGACCGGCCCGCTGGGCACACCGCGGGTCCACCATCGCCGCGCGGACTCCACCAACGCCCGTGCCCGGGAGCTGGCGGCCGCCGGCGCACCGCACGGCACGCTGGTCACCGCCGCCGAGCAGACCGCTGGGCGCGGGCGGCAGGGTCGCACCTGGACCGCGCCCGCCCACCGAGCGCTCCTGGCCTCCCTCGTCCTGCGGGCCTGGCCGCCGCTGCTCCCGCTGGCCGCCGCGGTGGCCGTGGCCGAGGTGGCGGGCGGCGCCAGCGCGATCAAGTGGCCCAACGACGTGCTTCTGCCCGGCGGTCGCAAGGTGGCGGGCATCCTGGTGGAGGGACGTCCCCGGGAGGGCTGGATGGTGCTGGGGATCGGCCTCAACGTGGCCGTGCGCCCCGGCGACTTCCCGCCCGAGCTGCGCGACACCGCCGGCACGCTGGGGCTCGAGCCCGCGGACGTCGAGCCGGTCCTGGCGGCGCTGCTCGGCGGGCTGGAGCGCTGGCTGGCCGCGCCGCCCGCGGCCGTGCTCTCCGCGTTCCGGGCGCGCGACGCGCTGGCCGGACGGGAGGTCGCGTGGGCGGACGGCCGGGGCCGCGCCGCGGGCGTGGACGACGAGGGACATCTACTGGTCGAGTCGGCCGCCGGCCGAGTGGCGCTCGACGCCGGCGAGGTGCACCTGACGCGCCGGGCCTAGCCGGCGGCGTCCCCGGATGCGTCGGGGCGCTCGGCGTCCTCTACCGCCGCCCGGACGCGGTCGGCCGCGTCGTCCAGCGCCTCGGAGATCGCGTCGTCCAGCTCGTCGCGCTGGTCGTCGTCCAGCGGAGCGTCGTCGTCGTCGGACTCGGCGGCCGCGACCAGGGCCTCGTCCAGGACCTCCTCGGAGGGGATCTCCTTGCCGGCCGCGCCGTCGTCCTTTGCGGCCTGGCCGTTCCCGGCGGCGGCCGCCGCCGCCGCGGCCCCGGCCTTCCCCGCCGAGCCCTCGCCGTTGCCGGACTTGCGCCGGCGCTGGCGACCTCGCCGCCGGCCCTTGGGGAAGTTGCGCAGCAGCTCGCGCGCCAGCGCGCTGGGCTTGCGCGACATCCGAGTGCGCGCCCCGTCCAGCGCCTGCTGGGCCTCGGGGGTGTGCGCCAGCGCGGCGGCCAGCAGCGCGGCCGCCAGGCGGCGGTCCTGCTTGCGCGCCGCGTGCACCAGCCGGCGGGCGTTGCGGGCGTGGGCGGCGCCCGACGAGTTCACCAGCAGCCCGAGCAGGCGCTTGGTCTCCGGCCAGCGCTGCACCGCGTACTCCTCGTGGATCTCGCGGGTGTACTCGGCCAGCTGCCAGATCCAGGCGTTGGCCTGGTCGCGGCGCCCGATGCGCTTGTCGGCCAGCGCCTGCAGCAGCGCCTTGACCGCCTCCCGGCGCTCGTCCCGCGACCAGGTGCCGATGATCTGCACCGCGTCGTCGAAGGCTTCGGCGTCGCGCAGCGAGGCGATCTCCTGGAGCGCCCGCAGGCGCACCTGCGTGTTGCGGTTGCGCTGCACGGCGGTGATCAGGAAGCGGCGCTTGAGCTCCCCCTGGCGATCGAAGTGCAGCATCGCCTTGGCCCGCCGCCAGCCGTTGGGCGCCACGCGGGCGCCAGCCAGCGCCGCCCACACGTGCTGCTCGCCGTAGTCCAGGTGCTCGACGGCGATCCGCCACAGCTCCCGCTCGAAGACCTGCGCCCGGCGGTCGGGGTCCGGAGTGACGGGCAGGACCCGCCGCTCCACCCGCACGCGCCGCCCGCGGCCGCGCCGCACCGGCCCCACCACGATCGCGCCGCCCCGGTAGACGTCGCGGTCCAGGAGCGAGTGCAGCGTCACCACCGGGTCGTCGTGCTTGGTGGCCGGGTGGACGAAGTCGATGACGATCCCCGCCTCCTTGCCCGCCTGCCGCCGCGTCACGCGGCCCACCCGCTGCTGGTAGATCCGCTTGGAGGCGGTGGGCGCCAGGTGCATGCACACCGTGGCCCGCGGCGAGTTCCAGCCCTCGGCCAGCAGCTGGGCGTTGACCAGCACGTCGATCTCGCCTCGCTCGTAGGCGGCGAGGATGCGGGCCAGCTCGCGCTTGGGCGTCTCGCCCGAGGCGGCCTGCGCCTTGATCCCGGCGCTGCGCATCGCCTCGGCCACGTTGTAGGCGTGCCGGACGCCGGCGGCGTACACCACGCCCGGCACCGCGTTGAAGCGGGTCTTGTAGAGGTCGGCCACGGCGACGTTGAACGGGAGCTGGTCCAGCAGCTCGGCCAGCATCTCCTGATCGAACTCGGTGTCCACCTCGCCCCGGCGCAGCGGGACCTTGGCGATCGTGCGCACCCCCGGCCCCGGCGGGATCCGGATGCAGCGCAGCGGCGCGATCACGCCGCGCCGCGCGGCCTGGGCCAGGTCGAAGCGCGAGGTCTGGGTGGGGAAGAGGTCGGTGACGTGGCGGGCGATCAGCGCGCCGGTGGCGGTCATCCCGATGAACACGGGGCCCGACCAGCGGCGGATCGCGGCGCTGGTCTTCTCGCCCAGCGCGGTGTGCGCCTCGTCGCAGATGACGATCGTGTAGGCGTCGGAGATCCGGCCGGCGTTGCGCACGAACCACTGGTAGGTCTCGACGGTCACGGGCCCGTTGGCCGGGTCCTTGCCGTCGAGCAGCGCCGGAGAGATGCGCTTGGCGTAGCCGCGATCGCGCAGCTCGCCGTGGAACTGGTCCACCAGGTTGCGTCGGTGGGTGAGGATCAGGATCCCGCCCGTGCGCGAGGCCTCCACGAAGCCCATCGCGGCCACCGTCTTGCCCGACCCGGTGGCGTGCTCGAACCAGAAGCGCCGGGCGGCGTTGGGATCCTCGGGCTGTTCGGGAAGCTGGACGTCCTCCTCGAGCTCGCCCTCGTCCCAGTCCAGCGGCTCCTCGTCGGCCGCGACCTCCTCGTCCACCTCCTCCTCGCCGGGGATCGCCGCCGACGCCAGCTGGTCCGGGGAGACGGAGACCGCGCCGTTGC
>VAXS01000028.1 GCA_005883255.1 Actinomycetota bacterium
CTCCACGCGCTCGCCGACGTTGTAGACCAGTCCGTGCCCGTCGGCGAGGTTGGCGGCATAACGGAAGGAACTAAACGCGTCGTCCACCAGCTGGGGGCCCAGCGAGAGCATGTGGCCGGCCGCGATGACCAGCGGAACGAGTGCGGCTGCTGTGCCCACTCGCCTCGAAACTGTGACGGCGTGACCGCGCGAGCCCGATCTTGAGGGGACACAAGGCAAAGATTTGCCGCCGCTATCCGAGATGGCGAGACCCGGATTCGAACCGGGGACACCACGATTTTCAGTCGTGTGCTCTACCAACTGAGCTATCTCGCCCAGGCTCCGATGCTAGCGGTCGCCGGGCTGGTCGGCGGACGGGGGCGGTCGGCATGTTGCGCAGGTTGCCCGGCCGATCCTGCAGGCACCCCGTGCGCTCCCGCCCCGACCCTGCACGGGTTGGGGCGCGATTCCTCCGCGCAGCCGCCATTCGCGCGAACGGGCCGCCGTCGAAGGACGGCGGCCCGTGGTCCGCGAAGGATGGGGCGGGCCCGGCCCGCGGGCCGATCCGGGGGTGTCTGCGCGGCCAACGGCTGGATCCCTCCACGCCGGGCCCGCCCTGCGTCGTCGCACTCTTAAGAACGCGCCGACACCCGATCGTGTGACGGCTAATTGCCGGCCGCCGCCAGCATCCGGCGCAGCAACTCCCGTGATCCGTCCTTGGACAGCGGCTCGTTGAGGTTCCCGCACTTCGGCGACTGGATGCACGAGGGGCACCCGCTGCGGCACGGGCACTCGGCGATCAGCCGGTGGGCGTCCGCGGTCAGCGTCTCGAACTCCCGGAAACCCTGCCGGGTGATGCCCACGCCGCCCGGGTGCCCGTCGTAGATGAAGATCGTGGGCCGGCCGGTCTGGGGATGGAAGTTCGTGGAGAGCCCTCCGATGTCCCACCGGTCGCACATGGCCAGCAGCGGGAGGACCGCGATCTGCGCGTGCTCGGCGGCGTGCAGCGCGCCCAGCAGCCGCTCCAGCGGGAGCGCCTGCCCCAGCAGCTCGTCCGGGAGCTCGTACCACAGCGCCTGGGTGGCGAACGTGGTCTCCGGGAGGTCGAGCGCGGTGAAGTCGATCAGCTCCTGGTCGGCCAGGCGCTTGCGCTGGTAGCCGAGCACCTGCTCCGTGACCGCCACCGTCCCGAACGACAATGTCACGCCCAGCGCCTCGCGCCGGTCCAGCAGGCGCTCCACCTCGGTGGCCGTCTCCTTGCGGGGCTGGGTGAACCAGTCGCCGTCGAACCCGCGCACCAGCGCCTGGCGGGCGTCCAGGTCCAGTCCCTGGACCTCGTACGAGCGCCCCATGTGCAGGTACACGGCCCCGTCGTGCGCGGTGGAGAACGCGCGGGCCGCCTCCACCGTCCCCAGCAGCTCGCCCGAGCCCACGTCCACGATCGCGAAGCTGTCGCCCGAGGCCGAGCGCAGCGACACCCGCGCCGCCGGGTAGTCCTGCGGGCGCCGGGGGACGAACGTCCCGTTGCGCTCGCGCAGCTCGCCCACCGTCTCCAGCCGCTCGGCGTAGCCGCGCCAGCGGGGTCCCAGCGTCTCGGCGTCCGAGGCGCTCAGGGGGCCCTCGTGCGCCGCGCAGAGCAGGTGCTGGAGGTGGATCTCCTCGGACTCGTGGTCGAGGATCGCCGCCTCCACCGGGCGCTCCAGGAACTCGTCCGGGTGGCGGCAGAAGAACTGGTCGAGCGCGTCCTCCCCGGCCACGTACACCGCCAGGCCCCGCCCGCGGCGGCCGGCGCGTCCCCACTGCTGGCGCAGCGAGGCCACCGTCCCGGGGAACGTGACGCACACCGCGGCGTCCAGCGCGCCGATGTCGATGCCCAGCTCCAGCGCGTCGGTGGTGACCACCGCCCGCAGCTCGCCGTCCACCAGCGAGCGCTCGAGCTCCCGCCGTTGGGCGGGGGTGTAGCCCGCCCGGTAGGGCGCCACCCGGTCGGCCAGCTCGGGCGCCGACTCCTCCAGGCGCAGGCGGGTGTAGCGGGCGATCAGCTCCACCGCGCGCCGCGACTTCATGAAGCAGATGGTCCGCGCGCCGTCGCGCACCAGGTCCGCCACCAGGTCGGCGGCCTCGGCCAGGGGCGAGCGCCGCGTGCCCAGGGCCTCGTCGACCAGCGGCGGGTTCCACATCGCCGTGCGCCGGGCGGCGCCCGGGGAGGCGTCGCTGTCCACCAGCGCGAAGTCGTCCAGGCCGGTCAGGCGCTCGGCCAGCTCCAGCGGGTTGGCGATGGTGGCCGAGGCCAGCAGGAAGCGCGGCTCGGTCCCGTAGGCGCCGGCGATGCGCCGCAGCCGCCGCAGTACGTTGCCCACGTGGGAGCCGAACACGCCCCGGTACACGTGCGCCTCGTCGACCACCACCGCCGCCAGGTTGGCGAACAGGTCCGCCCAGGCGCCGTGGTGGGGCAGGATGCCCACGTGCAGCATGTCCGGGTTGGTGAGGATGAGGTTGGCCCGCCGCCGGATCGCGCCGCGCTCGCCGCGCGGCGTGTCGCCGTCGTAGATGGCCGGGCGCAGCGAGCGCAGGCCGAGCGCGTGCAGCCCCCGCGCCTGGTCCTGGGCCAGGGCCTTGGTCGGGTAGAGGTAGAGCGCGCGCGCGCGGGGGTCGCCGCACAGGACGTCCAGCGTGGGCAGGTTGAAGCACAGCGACTTGCCGGAGGCGGTGCCCGTGGTGACCATCACCGGCCCCCGGGCCGCCGCGTCCAGCGCCTCCGCCTGGTGGACGTACAGGGACTCGATCCCCGCCCGGCCCAGGCCCTCGCGCAGGGCCGGCTGGAGGTCGTCGGGCACCGGGACGGTCGTGGCCGGCCGGGCGCGGGCAAAGGACTGCGCGACCACCCGCTCGTCGCGAACGGCCTCGTCGAGCAGGTCGCTCCAGGGCTCGACTTCGCGCGCGACGGCCACCGCTTCGATGCTAGTCGCTACGCTCCGCGCTGACCGCCCGCCACGCCCATGACTCACGAGCGGATAGGGGAGCGCACCGACAGCAGCAGCTCGATCACCGCGGCGCGGCGGTGGTCGCAGACGCGGTCGTTCCACCACACCGACTTCTCCCCCGCGCGCCTGCGTGCCGAGCGCACCGCCACGATCTCCGTGTGCGTTCCCACGCGGGAGACCGCCGCCACGATCGGCCACGTGGTGTCCGAGCTGGTGGCGCTGCGCGAGGGCGGGGCGATCGACCAGGTGGTGGTCGTCGACGCCGCCTCGGCGGACGGCAGCGCTCGGGTGGCCGCCCAGGCCGGAGCCGAGGTCCACCAGGAGGCGGAGCTGATGCCCGGCTGGGGCCCGGTCCTGGGCAAGGGAGACGCCATGTGGCGGGCGCTGTCGATCCTGCAGGGCGACGTCGTCTGCTACGTCGACGGCGACACCGAGGGCTTCGGCCGGCACTTCGCCGCCGGGACCGCCGGCCTGGTGGCCTGCGAGACCGGCGTGCGCTTCGCCAAGGGACACTTCCGCCGCCCCTTCCGGATGGGCGACGTGGCGTTGGCCGAGGGGGGCGGCCGGGTGACCGAGCTCACCGCGCGACCCCTGCTGCGCCTGTTCTATCCCGAGCTGGCCGAGATGCGCCAGCCGCTGGCCGGCGAGCTGGCGGCGCGGCGCGAGCTGCTGATGCGGATCCCGTTCGCCACCGGCTACGCGGTGGAGACGGCGATGCTGCTGGACGCCTACCGGGAGGTGGGGCTGGAGGGCCTGGCCCAGGTCGATCTCGAGCAGCGCCAGAACCGTCACCAGCCGCTGTCCGCCCTATCCGCGATGGCCGACGAGGTGCTCGGCGCCGTCGCCGTCCGGCTGGAGCGCGAGGGACGGCTGGCCCCCGGCTCGGCGCCGGTGCGGATCATCGAGCGCCCACCGCTGGCGGGCGCCGCTTAGGCCAAGCCTGCCAGTGCGCTGCGTCTACTGCGACCTGGACGGGACGCTGCTCGGCGAGGGCGCCTCCCTGCTGCGCGACGGCTCCGGAGAGTTCAGCCTGCTGGGCGTCCGCGCCCTGGAGGCCTGCCACCGCGCCGGGGCGGAGGTGGTCATCTACTCGGGCCGGCGCCAGGCCCAGGTGTTCGAGGACGCCCGGCTCATCGGCTCGCGCGCCTACATCTACGAGGTGGGGTGCGGGCTGGTGGTCGACGGCGAGGAGGAATTCCTCACCGACGACCTGGTGCCCGGCGAAAAGACGGTCCACGAGCAGATCACGGATTCGGGCGCGCCCGCGCTGCTGCTCGAGCGCTATAGCGGGCGGTTGGAGTACCACACTCCCTGGGACGCCGGCCGGGACGTCTCGCACCTGTTCCGGGGACTGGTGGACGTGGTCGAGGTGGACCGGCTTCTGGAGGCAGAGGGGATGGGGCACCTGCGGCTGGTGGACAACGGCGCGATCCGCCGCCGCTCGCCCACTCTCGACGTCGAGCGCGCCCACGCCTACCACCTCATCCCGCGCGGGGCCTCCAAGGCGCGGGCGGTGGCCCGGCACATGCAGATCCGCGGCTACGGCCGCGAGGACTGCATCGCGGTGGGCGACTCGCGCGAGGACCTGGAGGCCGCGGCCGTGGTGGGGACCTTCTGGTTCGTGGCGAACGCCCTGGAGCGCGACCCCACCCTGCGCGAGGCGATCGCCGGCCGCGACAACGTGCGGGTGGCCGAGGGCGACCACGGCGCCGGCGTGTACGAGGCCGTGGTCACGACACTGGCGGAGCGTCGCTGAGCAGGTCGGCCACCAGCGCCGCCGTCCACGAGAAGTCGCGCGAGCCAGCGCGAGGCGCGGGGAAGTAGGCGCGCGCGCCCGGCCGAGCTCACCGCTCGGGCCGCAGCCAGGCGCGCGCGCGCGCCCACAGCCGGCGCAGCCAGCCGCGCCGCCGCCCGAAGCCCGCCGGGGGCGGGATCGTGGTGCGCACCAGCCCCACCCACTCGTCCAGCGGCAGGTCTCCCCCGATCAGGCGGGCCAGGGC
The DNA here is from genome assembly GCA_005883255.1 of Actinomycetota bacterium. Classification (GTDB taxonomy): domain Bacteria; phylum Actinomycetota; class Thermoleophilia; order Solirubrobacterales; family Solirubrobacteraceae; genus AC-38. The sequence continues at coordinate 4,964 of VAXS01000028.1, forward strand.
GGCGGTGACCGGCGCGTCCACACCGCCGTGGTGCAGCGCGCGCGCCAGCAGCGGCACTGACTCCAGCGCCTCGACGGCCTGTC
>VAXS01000029.1 GCA_005883255.1 Actinomycetota bacterium
GGAGGCCGAGGCGGTGGAGGTGGCGCCCGCGGCCGAGCTGGCGGCCGAGCACCGCGAGCTGGCGGAGCTGGCGGTCACCGACAGGGCGGAGGAACGTCCCGACGTGGCCGAGCTGCTGCCCGTGGACGACTTCCGCGCCTTCCTGGACCTGGCCCCCGCCGACGCGTTCCTGGTCCTGGCGGGCGAGGAGGACGTCCGCCCGGCGCTGGGCGACATGTGGCAGGACGTGACCGCCGCCCTGCACGACGCCGACGCCCACCACCTCTACGTCGCGCCCGACGAGGTGGCCGCGGCGCTGGCCGAGCGCGCCGGCGTGCGCCTGACCGCCACCGCCGCCGGCGGCGAGGAGCCGCCGATCGCCTTCCACGCCCAGGCCGCCGACACCGCCGCGCGCTCCCTCACCGAGGCCGAGCCCGAGCTGGAGAAGCTGATCCGCTCGGGCTACCGGACCGTCGTGGCCTGGCGGCGCCGGGGCGAGGGCGAGCGCGCGGCCTACAACCTGGCCCGGCTGCGCGCCACCTGGATGGACGGGCGCGCCCCGGCCGAGGCCGACCTGCGCTTCACCCAGGCGCCGCTGCGCGACGGCTTCGTGGCCGCTCCGTTCCGACTCGCGGTCATCCCCGAGCACCGGCTGCTCCGCCGCCGCCGGGCCCGGCCCGAGCGCCCTCGCCCCGGCGTGCTGCGCTCGTTCGCCGACCTGCGCACCGGCGACGTGGTGGTGCACGAGGACCACGGGATCGCCCGCTTCGCCGGCTTCGACACCAAGACGGTGGCCGGCGTCACCCGCGACTACCTGGACCTCGAGTTCCAGGGCTCCGACCGCGTGTTCATGCCGGTCGACCAGCTGGCCAAGATCTCCCGCTACGTGGGGGCCGGCGGCGACCAGCCGCCGCTGTCCAAGCTCGGCGGCAAGCGCTGGGACCAGCTCAAGGCCCGCGCCCGCCGCGCCGCCCAGGAGCTGGCCGGCGAGCTGCTCAACCTCTACGCCGAGCGCCGGCGCCGCGAGGGCTACGCGTTCGCCGCCGACTCGGACTGGCAGCGCGACTTCGAGGCCCGCTTCCCCTACCAGGAGACGCCCGACCAGCAGGACGCGATCGAGGCCGTCAAGTCCGACATGGAGGCGCCCCGGCCGATGGACCGGCTGATCTGCGGCGACGTGGGCTACGGGAAGACCGAGGTCGCCCTGCGGGCCGCCTTCAAGGCGGCGGAGAACGGCAAGCAGGTGCTGATGCTGGTCCCCACGACGATCCTGGCCCAGCAGCACTACGGCACCTTCGCCGAGCGGCTGCGCGACTGGCCGATCCGGGTGGAGCAGGTCTCGCGCTTCCGCCCGCCCCGCGAGCAGCGGGCGGCCATCGCCGCGTTCAGCGAGGGGAAGGTGGACATCCTGATCGGCACCCACCGGCTGCTCTCGCGCGACGTCCGGGCCAAGGACCTGGGGCTGCTGATCGTGGACGAGGAGCAGCGCTTCGGGGTGCGCCAGAAGGACCTGCTGCGGCAGCTGCGACTGCGGGTGGACGTCCTGTCGATGTCGGCCACGCCGATCCCCCGCACGCTGCAGATGTCGCTGGCCGGACTGCGCGACATCTCGGTCATCGAGACCGCCCCCGAGGGCCGCCGGCCCGTCCGCACGTGGGTGGGCGAGTACGACGAGGAGCTGGTGCGCCAGGCGCTGGAGCGCGAGGCGGCGCGCGGCGGGCAGGCGTTCTTCCTGCACAACCGCGTGGAGACGATCGACGAGACGGCCGAGCGCCTGCGGGGCCTGTGTCCCGGGCTGCGCTTCGTGGTCGCCCACGGCCAGCTGGAGGAGCGGGCGCTGGAGGATCGGATGGTGCAGTTCCTGCGTGGCGACGCCGACGTGCTGGTCTGCACCAGCATCATCGAGTCGGGCCTGGACATCCCCCAGGCCAACACGCTGGTGGTGGAGGACGCGCAGGGCTTCGGGCTGGCGCAGCTCTACCAGATCCGTGGGCGCGTGGGCCGCAGCCGCGAGCGCGCCTACGCCTACCTGCTCTACCCGGCGGCGGCGGCGCTGACGGCGGAGGCCGCCCAGCGGCTGACGGCGCTGTCCGACTACACGGAGCTGGGGGCGGGAGTCCGCATCGCCCTGCGCGACCTGGAGATCCGCGGCGCCGGCAACCTGCTGGGCGACGAGCAGTCCGGGCACGTGGCGGCGCTGGGCTTCGAGCTGTACATGCAGATGCTGGACGAGGCGGTGCTCGCGCTGGCGGCGGCCGGCGACGGCGCCGGGCCGGAGGAGCCCGTGCGGCTGGACGTCAACGTCGACGCCTACGTACCGGCGGACTACATCCCCTACGAGCAGGCGAAGATCGACGTGCACCGCCGGATCGCCGGCGCCCGGGAGGTGTCCGAGCTGGGGACGCTGCGGGAGGAGCTGGAGGATCGCTTCGGCCCGATCCCCGAGCCGCTGGCCAACCTGCTGGCGCTCCAGCAGGCCCGCATCAAGCTGGGGCAGGCGGGAGCCCGCGCGGTCTCCTTCCGCAGCGGGCGCCTGGCGGTCACCCCCATCGAGCTCGACTCCACCCGGGCCCGGGCGCTGCGGGAGCGCATTCCCGAGGCGCTGTACGAGTCGGGGCGCTCGCAGGTGTCGCTGCGCGTGCCCGACGACCCCGGCGAGCGCTTCCCCGCCGTCGTGCGCGCGGCCGACGCGCTCCTGGACGTCACCCGGCTGGCGGCCTGAGGGCCGGATTCCGCTACCATCGCCGGCTCGCGTGGCGCGGTCGATTCGGATGCTCGTGGCGCTTTGCGCCGTCCTCGCGCTCGCCGGCGGTCTGTCGGCGTGCGGCGACAGCGTGCCCGGGAACGCGGTCGCCCGGGTGGGCGACAACCTGGTCAAGCAGAGCACGTTCACCCACTGGCTGGGGGTGGCGGCGCTGTCCTCGCAGCCGCCGGGCGCGACCGCCGCGCCGGTGGTCCCGGATCCCCCGAACTTCACCAAGTGCGCCGCCGCCAAGGCCAACTCCGCCCCCAAGCCCGCCAAGGGCCAGCCCGCGCCCACCGCCGCTCAGTTCAAGTCTCAGTGCAAGCAGGAGTACGACGGCGAGCGCGACCAGGTGATGCAGTTCCTCATCCAGTCGCGGTGGATCCTGGGCGAGGCCAACGACCAGGGCGTGAAGGTCTCCGACGCCGAGGTGCGCAAGTCCTTCGACCAGCAGAAGCGCCAGAGCTTCCCCACCGACACGCAGTACCAGGCCTACCTCAAGACCTCGGGGATGACCGAGGCGGACATCCTCATGCAAGTCAAGGTCAGCCTGCTCTCGACCAAGATCCGCAAGAAGGTGACCAAGGGCAAGGACAAGGTCACCGACGCGCAGATCACCGCCTACTACAACAAGAACAAGTCGCGGTTCGCCCAGCCCCAGCGCCGCGACCTCAACGTGGTCCTCACCCGGACCAAGCCGCAGGCCGACCAGGCGCTGAAGGCGCTGCGCTCGGGCCAGAGCTTCGCCTCCGTGGCCAAGAAGTTCTCGATCGACCAGGCGTCCAAGGCGCAGGGAGGGAAGCTGCCCGCCGTCACCCCCGGCCAGCAGGAGAAGGCGTTCGACGCCGCCATCTTCAAGGCCCGCCGAGGTGCGCTCACCGGCCCGGTGAAGACGCAGTTCGGCTACTACGTCTTCACCGTGACCAAGGCCACGCCCGCCAGCCAGCAGACGCTGGAGCAGGCCAAGCCCACGATCCGCCAGCTGCTGGCCTCGCAGGGTCAGCAGAAGGCGCTCAACAGCTTCGTCAAGGACTTCCAGAAGAAGTGGAAGGGCCAGACCAACTGCCGCAAGGGCTTCGTGATCGCGCTGTGCAAGAACGCGCCGAAGCCCAAGACCGGCACCCAGACCGCTCCGCCCGGCGCCGTGCCTCAGACGAGCGGCGGCGCCCAGCAGGGCACCCCGTCGCAGACGCCTTCCGGCCAGTAGGTGAGCTCGCCTGACATCCCGGCCGCGGTCGCCCGCCTGGACGAGCTGACGCGGCGGCTGCGGGCCGAGTGCCCCTGGGACCGCGAGCAGGACGAGCGCACGATCGTCCCGCACACCGTCGAGGAGGCCTACGAGCTGGCGGACGCCGCCAACGCGGGCGACGACGCCAAGCTGCTCGACGAGCTGGGCGACGTGCTCTTCCAGGTGCACTTCCTGGCGCTGCTTCTCGAGGAGCGGGGCGCCGGCGACCTGGCGGCGGTGGCGGAGCACTGCCGCCAGAAGCTCATCCGCCGCCACCCCCACGTGTTCGGGGAGGCCGAGGCCGAGACCGCCGGCGAGGTCCTCCGCAACTGGGACGCGATCAAGCGCGAGGAGCCCGGCCGCGGCAATGGCGTGTTCGCGGACGTCCCCGAGAACCTGCCCGCGCTGCTGCTGGCGCGCAAGGTCCAGCGCCGGGCGGCCTCAGCCGGGGCGCTGGACATCGGCGCCGAGGAGGCGCTTCAGGACCTGCGGGCGTGCGTGGAGGCGCTGGCCCACGCGCCCGACGACCGCGACGCCCGCTTCGGGATGCTGGGCGCGGCGCTGTTCGCCGCCGTCCACGTCGCCCGGACGCTGCGCCTGGATCCCGAGCTGGCCCTGCGCGAGGCCACGCAGCGCTTCCGCGAGGTCGTGGAGGGCGAGGTGCCATGAGCCAGATCGAGTCCGTCCGGGCCCGGCAGATCCTCGACAGCCGGGGCAACCCCACCGTGGAGGTCGAGCTCACGCTGCGCTCCGGCGCCAGTGGGCGCGCCGCGGTGCCCTCCGGCGCCTCCACCGGCGAGCTGGAGGCGACCGAGCTGCGCGACGGGGGAGAGGCCTGGCTGGGCAAGGGGGTCTCGCGGGCGGTGGCCAACGTCGAGGGCCAGATCGCCGCCGCGGTGTGCGGACGCGACGTGTTCGACCAGGAGGGGCTCGACCGGACGCTCATCGAGCTCGACGGCACGCCCAACAAGTCGCGGCTGGGAGCGAACGCGATCCTGGCCGTGTCCCTGGCCGCCGCCCATGCCGCCGCCGCCGAGGAGCGCCAGCCGCTGTGGCGCTATCTGGGAGGCGAGCGC
>VAXS01000030.1 GCA_005883255.1 Actinomycetota bacterium
GATCTCGCCGGGAGCGTGCGGGCGCGACACGTAGGTGTCCCGGTCGTGGACGGCGACGATCTCGCGCCCCCGCACCCGCTCGATCTGCCGGCGGGCCCGCTCGGCCTCGGGCAGCTCGGGCAACTCAGCCGTACTTCGGCGCCAGGCCCAGCAGCTCCGGCACCGTGACGAAGCCGTACCCGCGATGCCGCAGCGTGGCGATCACCCGCGGCAGCGCCGCCACGGTCTCGTCGCGCGGGCCCCCGCCGTCGTGCATGAGGATGATCGACTCGCGCCCCGCCGCGCTCACGATCCGGGAGTAGATGGCGTCGGTGCCCGGTCGCGACCAGTCGCGGGGATCGACGTCCCACCCGATCGTGTCCAGCCCCAGGCCGCGCGCCTGGCCGACGATCGTCCCGCTCACCGCTCCGTAGGGCGCCCGGAACAGGCAAGGCGTGTAGCCGGCGGCCCGGTGGATCGCGCCCTGCGTGCTCACGAGCTGCTGCAGCCCGCCGCCCGACACGTTCGCGTGGGTGAAGGTGTGGTTCCCCACGGCGTTGCCGTCGCGCAGCTCGCGGCGCACCAGGCTCTCGTTCCCGCGCACCTGCTCGCCGATGAGGAAGAACGTCCCGTGGATGCGGTTGCGCGCCAGGACGTCCAGCACCTGGTGCGTGTAGCGGCTGGGGCCGTCGTCGAAGGTCAGCGCCACGACCTTGCGGTTCCCGGGACCGCGCGTCCAGTACCAGGGCGCGCGCGCCCGGCAGCCCGTCGGAACCGGCGGATGGAGGGCCAGCGCGTTCGAGCCCCGCGCCGGCAGCCGGAACGAGCACCCGGCGGCGCAGCGGCCCGTGTCGGTCCAGGTGGACGTGACGACCCAGCGGACCGCCCCCACCCGCAGGCCGGCGCCGGCGAAGGCGAACGTGGCGAACAGCGTGCGCAGGTCGGGACGGGAGACCGTGGCCGGCAGCGCCCGCGTGCCCCCGCCGGCGCCGGTGATCGTGAGCCGCGCCCGGTGCCCGGTGGCGGTCGCGCACACATAGCCGCGGCGGCCGCGCTCGAACGTCACCAGGCACAACGAGCGGCCGGGGCGCGAGATCAGCGCCTGCGCCGCCCAATCCCCGCGGGTGCGGATCGTCAGCCGCAGGCGCAGGCCGTCCTGGCGCAGGGTGGCGGAGGCGAGGGCCAGCGGGGCGGGGGCGGGCGGGTCGGCGGCGGGCGCGGCCGCGGGGAGCGCCAGGAGGGCCGCGACGGCGACCGGCGGCGCCCAGCGGCGCGCCGCCTCAGCCACGGCGCGGCGGCACCACGTAGACCATCTGGCGGGTCAGGTACCGGCCCTCGTCGTCGAACGAGGGCGGCGGGGGGCGGTAGACGTCGAGGCGCTTGCCGAGGATCGCTCCGCCCGTGTCCTGGGCGACGAACCAGCCGCCCGAGATGTTGCGGTAGTAGGGGATGTAGATCCGGCTCCCCATGGGGATGTAGCGGGGGTCGACGGCGATGCTGCGGTAGTAGGTCAGCGGCAGCGACGGGCCGGGCGCGAAGCTCACGCCCCGCAGCGGCACGTACCTCACGCCCCCGCCGTTCCACCAGCCGCCGACGGCCAGCGGGAACGTCAGCCAGCCGGCCCGGTTGCGGTAGAAGCCCCCGGCGCGCCAGAACACGCCGCGCGAGCCGCCGATCGAGGAGCTGCGGCCGTACCTGTCCACCCAGCCACCGCTGCCGGTGTTCTGGACGTGATAGCGGCGGCCGTCGAGGCCGACGCCGTCGCCCTCCATCGTCACGCCCCGGGCCGAGTACAGCCAGTCGATGCGGTGCGTGCCGGAGAGGCCGGGGGCCCCCACCCGGGCGCCCGCGAACCAGGCCTCGGGCACGGGGTAGTACTCGCTGACCGTGAAGCCCCGGATCCAGCCGGCCCGGGTGATCTTGGGCAGCCGGGCCGCCCGCGCCGGATGGTCGGTGCGATCGAGGGCGCCTCGTCGGGCGGTGTAGTCGCGCGCCGCGGCGGCGCCGGGCAGGCACAGCAGCGCGGCTAGTGCGCTCAGGCAGGCGAGCTGTCGTCGCGGTCGGTTCATGTCGTCACGCCAGGAATCGGCGCACGTGCCCCGCACCTTGAAGCGAACGCGGAGGAACTTGGCGGGGCAGTGTAGCGCCGGCCGACCGGGCCGCGAGCAGGAATTCCGTCCCGCTACCGAGCGCCCTCCTCCAGCAGCGCCGCCAGCTTCGCCACGGTGTTCCAGTTGCGGAACGTCGTGGTCGGGGCGGGCGGCCGGCGGCCGAGCGCGGTCATCACCGGGCTCTCGCGCATGCCGTGGGGGCACCAGACGTGCCGCTCGAGCGAGCGGGCGACGAGCCGGTCGGGCGCGGCGACCTCCGGCAGCCGCGCCGGGTCGGGCGGCTGGGAGCAGAAGACGACGAACTGGCGGCTGCCGTCGGTGGCGACGTCGCGCAGCGGGTTGTCGGCCACGATCGCGCGCAGGGCGTCCTCGTCGCGGACGATCACGTCGACGCCGAGCCCGAAGCGCGAGGCCAGCACGTCGCGCACGCCCGCCTCCACCTCCTCCGCGGTCCCCTGGTGCGCCAGCACGACGTTGCCGCTCTGCAGCAGCGTTCGGACCTCGCCGAAGCCGGCCTCCTCCAGCGCCTCCCGCAGCTCGCCCATCCTGACCCGGTTGGAGGGTCCGAGGTTGACGCCGCGCAGGAGGACGACGAACCGCACGGCGTCAGGCGAGGACGGCCCCCTCCTCGTAGAGCTTGAGGACGCGGACGGTGGCGGGCGGCGTGGCGTCGATGCACAGCCGGCACAGGACGCACTCGTCGAGGTTCTCCTCCACGATCCGCAGGGTGCCGTCCTCGGCGGTGGCGTAGATGTCCACCGGGCACACCTCGGCCAGCCTCGCGGCCAGCTGCGGGTCCCGGGCGACGTCCTCGTCCACCTCGACGCCGATGAACAGCGCGTCGCTCCTCACGCCGGCGCCGCCTCGCCCAGCTTGGACTTGACCAGGTCCGGGATCTCCTCGATGCGCTCGGCCACCGTGATCCCCGCCTCCGCCAGCCGGGCGATCTTCTCGGCGGCGGTGTCCTCCTTGCCCTCGACGATCGTCCCGGCGTGGCCGAAGCTCATGCCCGGCATCTCGTCCATGAAGCGGCCGGCCATGAACGCCACGATCGGCAGCTTGGAGTCGTGGTCGGTCACCCAGCGCGCCAGCTGCGCTTCCATCCGCCCGCCGGGCTCCGTGTAGATGACGATCGCCTCCGTCTGCCCGTCGGCGGCGAACAGCGGCATGAGCTCCGCGTAGGTGGAGCCGATGATCGCGTCGCCGCCGATCGAGACCGCGGTGGACTGGCCCAGCCCCGCGGCGGTGAGCGTGGAGGAGATCTCAGTCGTCATCCCGCCCGAGCGCGACATCACCCCGACCGGGCCGGGCGTGTAGGCCTTGGCCGCGTCCTTGGCCGGGCCGCCGATGCCGCCCATCTTGACCTTGTCCGGGACGATGATCCCCAGGCAGTTGCGGGGGGACGGTGACCACGGAACCGTCGATGGCCGCGCCGTGGTGCTCGACCGCCTGGGCGACCGTGTCGAACACCGGCACGCCGTGCACCTCGCGTCCCTTGCGGCCGGGCGTGACGCCGCCCACGATCCGGGCGCCGGCGCCGTAGTCCAGGCACTCCCGGGTCAAGTTGACCGCCTCGCGCCCGGTGATGCCCTGGACGATGAAGGTGGTGCTCTCGTCGATCAGAATGCTCATACGGCCTCCGCCGCCCGCCGGGCGGCCTCGTTCAACGACACCGTGCGGTCCGCGTAGGGGACGCCGTAGCGCTCGAGGATCTTGAACCCCTCCTCCTCCCAGGCGCCGGGGATGCGGAAGATCGCGATCTTCTCGGCGGGGTCGTGCCCCAGCTCCAGGCAGGCCTTGATCACGCCCCGGGCCACGATGTCCACCCGGGTGTTGGACACGATCGACATCATCACCGCGACCTTGTCCACGCCGGGCTTCGAGAGCACCAGCTTGGCCAGCCCGCAGGTCTTGCGCACCGACGGGTTGCCGCCGATCTCGCAGTAGTCGGCCGGCTTGCCGCCGTGCGCGCGCACGGCGTCGAACAGCGTGAGCGAGCCCCCGCCGGCGCCGATCACCAGGCCCAGGTTGCCGTCGAACTCGGTCACGTTGCCGGCCACGCCCCGGTGGTCCTGGCGGTCGATCTCCTCGCCGGCGATCTCGAACGCGGTGGGTTCGCGGGCCTCGCGGGTCTCGTCCTCGCCCACGCCCAGCTCGTCCAGCAGCGCCTTCTGGCGCGGGCGGGCCTCGTTCTCCATCTCCATGTGCGCGTCCACCGCCACGAACGTGCCGTCCGCCAGCCGGGCCAGCGGGTTGATCTCGGCCAGCGTCATGTCGCGCTCCACGAACAGGCGCGCCAGCTTGGTGAGGATCGGCGTCAGGCGGTTGAGGTCCGAGCCGCTGACCCCCACCGAGGCGATCACCTGCTTGGCCTGGAAGTCCGAGAACGGCAGCAGGTTGGAGAAGTGGCCGCGGCCCACGTGGTCCGGGTGGGTCTGGGCGACCTCCTCGATGTCGATGCCGCCCATGTCGGAGAACAGCATCACCGGCTGCTTGCGCAGGCCGTCCCAGACGACGCCCGCGTAGTACTCGTGCTCGACCTCCACCCGGCCGTCCACCAGGACGCCCCGCGGCATGTGGCCGTTGATCTCCAGCTCCAGGACCTCGGCGGCCAGGCGCGCGGCCTCGTCGGGGTCGGAGGCGAACTTCACGCCGCCCGCCTTCATGCGGCCGCCGGTCAGCACCTGCGACTTGATGACCACCGGGCCGTCGACCTCCTCGGCGCGCGCCCGCGCCTCCTCGGCGGTCCGGCCGAACCCGCCCTTCGAGGTGGGGATCCCGCCCCGCCGGATGATCTCCTTGGACTCGTACTCGTAGAAGCGCACGCTCAGAGCCCGTAGGCGTCGGCCAGGTCGGGGTCCTTCCGGGCCAGCATCTGCGCCAGCTCGACCATGACCTTGGACTGCTTCCAGGTGGCGTCGTCCTGCATCTTGCCGTCGATCATGTGGACGCCCCGGCCGTCGGGGATGGCCTCGATCACCTTCTTGGCGAACGCCACCTCCTCGGGATCGGGGCTGAACACCTTCTTGGCGATGTCGATCTGCGCCGGGTGCAGCGACCAGGCGCCCACGCAGCCGAGCAGGAAGGCGGCGCGGAACTGGGTCTCGCAGCCCAGGGTGTCGCGGATGTCGCCGTAGGGGCCGTAGAAGGGAAGGATCCCGGCCGACGCGCAGGCGTCCACCATGCGCCCGATCGAGTAGTGCCAGGGATCCTGCTGGGCGGTGGCGCGCGGCGCGTCCGGGTCATCGGGGTCCGGATCCTCGATAACGCGGTAGGCGGGATGCCCGCCCCCGACGCGGGTGGTCTTCATCCGGCGGTTGGCGGCCAGGTCGGCGGGCCCGAAGCTCATGCCCTGCATGCGGGGGCTGGCGGTGGCGATCTCCTCCAGGTTCACCACGCCCAGAGCCGTCTCGAGGATGGCGTGGACCAGGATCGGTCGCTCCAGGCGGGCCCGGGCCTCGAGCTGGGCCAGCAGGCGGTCCACGTAGTGGATGTCCCAGGCGCCCTCGACCTTGGGGACCATGATCACGTCCAGCCGGTCGCCGATCTCGCCCACGAGCGTGGTGATGTCGTCCAGGACCCAGGGCGACTCCAGGGCGTTGACCCGCGTCCACAGCTGGGTGTCGCCCAGCTCCATCTCCTTGCCCACCCGCACGAGGCCCGCGCGGGCGGCCTCCTTGCGGTCCACCGGGATCGCGTCCTCCAGGTTGCCCAGCAGGATGTCGACGGTGGGCGCGATGTCGGGGACCTTCGCCACCATCTTCTCGTTGGAGAAGTCGAGGAAGTGGATCATCCGCGACGGCCGGACGGGGATCTCGCGCACCGGCTCGGGGGCGTCGATCGCCAGCGGCTCGAAGAAGTCCCGGGGATTGCGCATGGGGCGGGAATCGTATTGAGGTGGCCACCACCGCGGCGGCGAGTCGCGCGGAGTAGGTTTCGCCGGGTGCGAAGACCGGTCGCCCTTGCAGCCGTGCTCGGGACGGCGGCGCTGATGGCGGCGGCCCCCGCTTCGGCGGCCAAGCTGACACGGACCGGCGCGCGCACCTGGGACCTGACGGTGACGGTCCCTCCGTCTCCCGATGTCACGGTGGCGCGGCTGACGTTCACCGCCGGCGCCTTCTCACCCCGGCCCACGCGCGCCCCGCTGCGCGTGAGCGCCCTGTCCAGCGGCGTCGACCTCACCGACGTCGCGGGCCGCCTGTTCCCGTGGCGCCGACGCACCGTCAGCCTCCTGGTGGTCGTCGCCCACCGCCATCCCCGTGGGGCGCAGTACCCCGATCTGGCCGCGATGCGCTTCTCGGTGGCCGGCGCGCGGCTCAGCCGCCGCCCCGCGCTGGACGAGGTGGTCGGCGCTTTCAGTCGTCGCGGCGCCACGGCCGCCTCACCGCCCCTGTGCGGCGATCGCTCGGGGAAGGTGACCGACGGGATGGTCGCCGCTCTGCTCTCCGCGGGCCCCGACCTGGGCTTCCCGCCCGCGCACGTGTTGGCCGAGGGCTACGACGTCGCCTGCTCCCGGCCGGTGGATCCGGCCTTCGAGCGCGCCTTCACCGACTTCGACCGCTGCCCGCCGCCGCCTCCGTGCGGGCCCGCCTACTCGCAGCGGCCCTGCATCTCGCCCGCGGCGGGGTCGAGACCGAGCAGGCCGCGCGCGAGGCCAGCGGCGCCCATCCCTACGGCCGCTACCTCGAGGAGTTCGAGGTGGGCGACGTCTACAAGCACTGGCCGGCCAAGACCGTCACCGAGGCCGACGACCACCTGTTCTGCCTGATCACGATGAACCACCACCCGCTGCACGTCAACGACGTGTACGCGGCCAACTCGCAGCAGGGGCGCAATGTCGTGGTGGGGTCGCTGGTGTACTCGCTGGCGCTGGGGATGTCGGTGAGCGACGTCTCGGGGAAGGCGATCGCCAACCTGGCCACCGAGGAGCTCAAGCACCCGGCCCCCGTCTTCCACGGCGACACCCTGTTCGTGGAGTCGGAGGTGCTGGAGGTGACTCCCTCCCGCTCCAAGCCGGACCGCGGCGTGGTCAAGGTCCACACCCGCGTGTTCAACCAGGACGGGACGCTGGTGGCCGAGTTCAAGCGCGCGGTGCTGGTGCCCCGCCGCAGCCCGGACGAGCCCATGGCCCAGGCCGAGGGCAACGTCGAGTAGGCTGCCCCCGCCCGTCAGCGAGTATGGCCAGGAGTTGATAGATCGTGAGTACGTCGCAGACCACGACCGACGCCCCGACCAAGCACGGCCGCCTGCGGGCCTGGGTGGAGGAGGTGGCCGAGCTCACGCAGCCCGACGCCATCCACTGGTGCGACGGCTCGGCCGAGGAGTACGACGCGCTGTGCCGGGGCCTGGTCGAGGCAGGGACCTTCGAGCGCCTGGAGGACGCCAAGCGGCCCCACTCCTACCTGGCCCGCTCGGACCCCGGGGACGTGGCGCGGGTGGAGGACCGCACGTTCATCTGCTCCGAGCGCGAGGAGGACGCCGGGCCCACCAACAACTGGCGTGACCCCGCCGAGATGCGCGAGACGCTGACGGGCCTGTTCCGGGGCTCGATGCGCGGGCGCACGATGTACGTCGTCCCGTTCTCGATGGGCCCGCTGGGCTCGGACAAGAGCCACATCGGCGTGCAGGCCACGGACTCCGCCTACGTGGCGGTGAACATGCGGATCATGACGCGGATGGGGGCCCGCGCACTGGAGGTCCTGGGGGAGGACGGCGAGTTCGTCCCCTGCCTGCATTCGGTGGGCTCCCCGCTGGCCGACGGGCGCGAGGACGTGCCCTGGCCCGCGGACGCCGACAACAAGTGGATCGTCCACTTCCCCGAGAGCCGGGAGATCTGGTCCTACGGCTCCGGCTATGGCGGCAACGCGCTGCTGGGCAAGAAGTGCTTCGCGCTGCGGATCGCCTCGGTCCTGGCCCGCGACGAGGGCTGGCTGGCCGAGCACATGCTGATCCTCAAGCTCACCTCGCCCGAGGGCGGGGTGAAGTACGTGACCGGCGCCTTCCCCTCGGCCTGCGGCAAGACCAACCTGGCCATGCTGATCCCCACGCTCGAGGGCTGGGAGGTGGAGACGATCGGCGACGACATCGCCTGGATGAAGTTCGGGGACGACGGGCGGCTGTACGCCATCAACCCCGAGGCCGGGTTCTTCGGGGTGGCGCCGGGGACGAACCAGAAGACGAACCCCAACGCGATGGCCACGCTGCGCGAGAACTGCGTGTTCACCAACTGCGCGCGCACCGACGACGGCGACGTGTGGTGGGAGGGGATGACCGACAACCCGCCGCCTCACGCGGTCGACTGGCGCGGCGGCGACTGGACGCCGGACTCCGAGGCGCCCGCCGCCCACCCCAACGCCCGCTTCACCGCCCCGGCCGCCCAGTGCCCGTCGATCGCCCCGGAGTGGGAGGACCCGGCCGGCGTGCCCATCGACGCCTTCCTGTTCGGCGGGCGCCGCTCCACGGTCGTCCCGCTGGTGCGCGAGGCCTTCGACTGGGACCACGGCGTGTTCCTGGGCTCGATCATGTCCTCGGAGACCACCGCGGCCGCCGCGGGCGACGTGGGCAAGCTCCGCCACGACCCGTTCGCGATGCTGCCGTTCTGCGGCTACCACATGGCCGACTACTTCGACCATTGGCTGCGGCTGGGCGCGGGGGCCGATGCCGGGAAGCTCCCGAAGGTCTTCTACGTCAACTGGTTCCGCAAGGACGAGAAGGGCAGCTTCCTGTGGCCGGGCTACGGCGAGAACAGCCGGGTCCTGGCCTGGGTGTTCCGGCGCTGCGACGAAGAGGCGGAGGCCGAGGAGACCCCGATCGGGCTGGTGCCCGCGCCCGGATCGATCGAGCTCGACGGCCTGGACGTCGATCCCGACGACATGGCCCAGCTCCTGGAGGTCGACGTCGAGGACTGGCGCAAGGAGCTGCCGGCGATCCACCAGCACTTCGCCCGCTTCGGCGACCGCCTGCCGGAGCGGCTGCGCGAGCAGCTCGCCGACCTCGAGCGCCGCCTGGGCTCCTCCTAGCCGGCCGCCGCGAAGCGGGCGAAGTAGCCCAGCGGGCCGCCGACGCGGCGGTCGAAGCGCAGGCCGGCCGCGGCCGCCCGCTCGCGCAGGCGGCCGAAGACGACGTAGTGGGGATCGCCCAGGAGCTCGCCCACGACCAGGCGGCCGTCGGGCTCGAGGACGCGGCGCAGCTCGCGCAGCGCCGCGTCCTGGTCCGGTATCTCGCCCAGCACGGTGACCAGGTAGGCGGCGTCGAAGCTGGCGTCGGGGTAGGGGAGGTCCCGGGCGTCGCCCTGGGAGGCCTCGACGTTGGCGATCCCGCGCTCGCGGGCGCGGCGCAGCGTGTGGTCGAGCATCTCCTGCTGCAGGTCGAAGATCTCCAGGCGGCCCTCGGGCGCGATCCACTCCGCCACGTCCAGCGTGTAGTAGCCGGTCCCGGGGCCGACCTCGAGCATCCGCTCGCCGGGGCGCGGCTCCAGCGCCTCGCGCAGGCGCGCTCGCGTGATGAACGGATGGGGCGCCTCCACCCAGAAGCGCTGGCTGTACGGGCAGGCGGACGGGTTGCGCCGCCACCACGCCGCGACGCCCGCCACCGCCCCGGCGGCTCCCAGCGCGAGGGTGCGCGGACGCATCGCGCGAGCATATTCCGATGGCCCGGAGCGGCGTCTAGCGCCAGCGCTCGAGCAGGTCCTCGTCCGGGACCTCGCGGACGACGCGCGCCGGGCGTCCCATTGCCACGGCGCGGGGGGGCACGTCGGCCTCCACGTGGGCGCCGGCGGCCACGAACGCCTCCTCGCCGATCTCGACGCCGGCGGCGAGCACCGTCGCCCCGCCCACACGGCAGGCGCGGCGCAGGACCACGTCGTCGCCCGCGCGAGCCCCCGGGCCGACGAACGCGTGCTCCTCCACCACCGCCCGGGCCCCCAGCGACACATTGGTCTGGAGCTTCGCAAACGCGCCGATCCGGGCCTCGTCGCCCACGTCACACCCCCGGCCCACCACCGCGCGGTCGCCGACCTCGACGCCGGCGCCGACGCGGGCCTGGTCGCCCACGATCGCGTCCCGGCCGACGCGGGCCTCCGCGCCCACGACGGCCAGCGCGCACACCGCCGCGCCTTCGGCCACGCGGACGCCTCGCGAGAGCTGCGCTCCGTCCTGCACCACGCACCCCGGCCCCAGCCGGACGTCGTCGGCCAGGCTGGCGAAGGCGCCGACGTCCGCGTTCCCGGGGCGGTCCGCCGGGCTCAATGTGAGTCGTCGGCGGACGCCGCGGGCGGCCGCGACTCCTCGGCCAGCGAGGTGATCGAGAGGGGGCCGCGGGCCGCGTCCTCCAGCACCTCCGTGGCCTCCTCCAGCGAGCGCGCGTACAGCTCGACCAGCATGTGCACCACGATGCGGTCCTCGTCGTGCT
Organism: Actinomycetota bacterium; assembly: GCA_005883255.1. GTDB lineage: Bacteria > Actinomycetota > Thermoleophilia > Solirubrobacterales > Solirubrobacteraceae > AC-38. Next base: position 10,500 of record VAXS01000030.1, read on the forward strand.
TGTGGAAGCGCACGTGCGTGAAGAACTCGCGGGTGCCGTGGTCCCCGAACGCCGCGTAGGACAGCGCGTCGCCGGCCTCGGGGCCCGAGCACGTCTCGACGTCGTCGGCGTCCACGGTCACGGTGCACGAGGCCACCCAGGGCGTGCCGGCGATCATGCGCTCCCAGCGGTCCTCGATCGGCTCCACCCGCCCGTTGTGGAATCCCAGGTGGGGCTGGTCGTGCATGCAGTCCAGGCACTGCACCACCGCCTCCTGCATCTCGTCCACCACGTCCGCGCGCTCCCCGGTCAGGGCGTCGATCTTGTGGATGCCCTCGTAGTGGACCTGAACCTCCAGGTTCGTGGACCAGCAGCGATAGCAGCGCAGCCAGCTGCGGACGGTCCCCTGTTCGGTCGAGCCCTCCATCCCCCGTCATTCTAAGCTGCGGCCCGTGGGCGAGACCGTGCTCTACGAGGCGGCGGACGGCGTCGCCACCCTCACGCTGAACCGCCCGCGGCGGCTGAACACGATCGTCCCGGAGCTGATCGCCGACCTGCGGATCGCCCTGGGACGGGCCTGGGAGGACTCCGACGTGCGGGCGATCCGCCTGCGGGGCGCGGGCCGCGGCTTCTGCGCGGGCTACGACATCGACTGGGGCGCCGCCAGCATGCGCGGGGAGATCGAGGCGGGGGAATGGGACCCGATCGCGGACTACCAGGGCATGTCGCGGTTCGTGGACGCCTACATGGAGCTCTGGCGCTCGCCCAAGCCGGTCATCGCGCAGGTGCATGGCTTCTGCGTGGGCGGCGGGACCGACTTCGCGCTGTGCAGCGACCTGATCGCCTGCGCCGAGGACTGCCGAATCGGGTACCCGCCGGCCCGGGTCTGGGGCTCGCCCACCACCGCGATGTGGGTCTACCGGCTGGGGCTGGAGCGGGCCAAGCGGGTGCTGCTCACGGGCGACGCGCTCGACGGCCGCACCGCGGTGGAGTGGGGGCTGGCCAGCCTGGCCGTGCCCGCGGACGAGCTCGACGGGGCGGCGCTGGCCCTGGCCCGGCGCGTGGCGCAGCTTCCCGCCAACCAGCTGCACATGATGAAGTTGCTGGTCAACCAGGCCTACGAGCAGATGGGCCTGCGGGTCACCCAGCTGATCGGCACGCTGCTCGACGGCGCCGCCCGGCACACGCCCGAGGGCCTGGCGTTCTCGCGGGCGGCTCTGGAGGACGTGCGCCGCGCGGTGGCCGAGCGCGACGCACCCTTCGGGGACTACGGTCAGGAGCCTCCGGACTAGTCCTCGTCGCCCTCCTCGGGCTCGGACTCCTGCGGGCGTCCGTCGCCCTCCTCGGCGCGCCGCTTCTGGTACTCCTCGCGCGGCTGGCCCGGCTTGCCGGGACCGCCGTACATCCGCTCTTCCTTCTCGCGGCGCTTGCGCTCGCCGGCCAGCTCGGTCGCGTCCGGGTCGGTGGGACCGCCCGGGATCGGCTCCCCCTTGTACTCGTCGGGGTCGTCGACCTCCTCGCCCTCGATCTCGACCTTTCCGCCGTGCTTGCGCTCCAGCGACGACGGCCCCAGCTTCGCCTCGGGTCCCTCGTCGTAGGAGTGGTCGCCTTCGGCGCCGCCGAAGGTGATGTACTTGGCCTCGTCCTCGGGCCAGTCCTCGAGCTTCTTGGGCGGGTCCTCCTCGAGGTCCTTGATGGTCTTCTCGGCCCGCTCGTGGCGCTCCAGCGCCTCTTCGGCCTTGTCGTGCTCTTCGCCTTGCTCGGCCTTCTCGGCCATGGCTGCCTCCCTCCACTGCTCGCGGAAGGCGTACCCGCCATCAGCCGAAGGTGAACGCGTAGGCGGACAGACCGGGATCCAGGCGCACGGTCAGGCGGCGGATCTCCGCCCGTGGGAGCGACACCAGCTCGTACAGCGTCTGGGCCCGCACCGGCACCGTGCGGTAGGGGCGGCCGTCCAGCAGCACGTGCACGCTGCGGGCTAGCCCGCCTGCGGAGGAGAGCACGAGGTAGACGCGCGCGGCCTGGAACTCCGCGTCGATCCGCGCGTCTCCCACGGCGGTGGCCGACTCCGGCGTCTCGCGCCAGGTGCCGCCGAGAGCGAAGCGGCTCAGCGGGAGCGGGCCGGTGTGGGGCGGATACGCGCTCACGCCGGGCCGGGGCCGCCCGGGCACGAAGCC
>VAXS01000031.1 GCA_005883255.1 Actinomycetota bacterium
GGATCGGGTGTGCGGTCACGTCCGACATCTCTCCGGGCCAGAAGAACCCGCAAAACGGCGCAAACGTGACGGAGTATCGCGCGTGCCCCCGCTGGACGCGGCGGTCGGCGCAGCGCCGGCCCTCTAACCCCGCTCGGGTCCGCTGGTGGGCTGGCGTGGCGCGCGGTCCGGGTAGATCCGCACGTGCACGTGGTCGTCGTGGAAGGCCAGCGGGATCACGATGTTCGGCGGTCCGCGCAGCAGGTGACGCCGGTACAGCGCCGGGCTCACGAACAGGTACTGCGCGCCCGCCCGCACGAACCGGTCGATGAGCTCCTGCGCGCGCGCCACGTCCACGTCGTTGGGCGAGTCCGGCGCGCACTCGCACAGGTCCTTGCGGGGATAGAGGACGTCGGCGTCCAGCCCGTTCTGGTGCGAGGAGTGGCCGAGCCCGCCGTAGCGCGCGCCGAACGGACCGCCGCCCCGCCGGGAGAGGTCGGCCACCCCCACCCGCGCCAGGTTGGGGTGCGCGGCGTTGTAGGCGGACAGCACGCACTCCAGGGTGAGGACCAGCTTCTCGCTGCCGTAGCGGCGCCACTGCGGGTTGGGGCTCAGGCCCAGCGGGAAGTCCCAGGTGAAGCTGTAGTCGGTCTCCTGCGGGAACGGGATCCCGTTGGCCAGCCGCCCGTGGTTGGGCAGGCCCAGCGCCCGCGAGCGCCCGTGCAGCGCCGAGTGCGGCACCCGGCAGCTGGACGGGACGCCCGGCGGCGGGCCCACGCGCGCGGGCACCCCCAGCGCGTGGCTGGGCAGCGTGCTGGCGCTGGGCGCGGCGATCCCGGCTCCCAGCGCAGCCGCGGCCGCGCCGGCGCCGCCCACCAGCATCCACCGGCGAAGCCGACCCATCGCCTCACACTGACACGTGCGGGCGCTCGATGTTGCGACTGCCCCGCACGGGCTAGACTCGCCTGCGTCCATGGCGCTGGTCGACCGCACCCGCGAGCTGGAGGCGCTGGCCAGCGAGCGCCGGCCGATCGGCTGGGACGGGCTCACCGCCGCCGAGATGCTGACCGAGTCGGAGCGGCGCTTCGCCCAGACCGGCAGCTACTACGGCCTGACCGGCGAGCTCGAGCTCAAGTCGGGCGACCCCATCCGCTACGAGAAGCTCTTCTCGCGCGTGCGGGGAGGCCTGGTGAGCGCCCGCGAGACCGCTCTCAACATCTCCGCCAGCCCGATCGTCAAGGAGATCGGCGAGCTGTGCTTCGCGCTCTACACCCCCGAGGGCGACTCGGTGGCGCTCTCCACCGGGATCATCGTCCACGTCCACACCATGTCCGACGCGATCAAGCACATGGTGCGCAACGAGTACGAGGAGAACCCCGGCATCGCCCCCGGCGACGTCTTCACCAACAACGACGCCATGATCGGCGACGTCCACAACGCCGACGTCCAGACGATGGTCCCCATATTCTGGGAGGACGAGCTGGTGGGCTGGGCGGCGGGCGTCACCCACGAGATCGACATCGGCGCCAAGACGCCAGGCGGGGTCCCGGTGGGGCCGATCAGCCGCTTCGAGGACGGCATCGACCTGCCGGCCAAGAAGATCGGCTCGCGCGACCGCCTGTGGCGCGACCACGTCCTCGCCGGACAGAAGGGCACGCGCACGCCGATGTACTGGACGCTGGACGAGCGCACCCGGCTGGCCGGCTGCCACATGGTCCGCGAGGCGGTGGAGCGCGTGATCCTGGAGGAGGGGATCGACACCTACAAGCGCTTCGTGCGCGAGGTGATCGAGGACGGCCGGCGCTCGTTCCAGAGCCGGCTGCGGGAGATGACCGTCCCCGGCCGCTACCGCGCGCCGGCGTTCATCGAGCTGCCGTTCGCCAAGGAGGAGCAGCTGCCCAGCTACGCGCGGGTGGACAAGCTGTTCCACGCCAGCGTCGAGCTGCGGATCACGCGCGACGCGGTCCTCGAGCTCGACTACGACGGCACATCCGCCTGGGGCTACCACTCGGCCAACTGCACGCCGTCGTCGATGCAGGGCGCGATCTGGGTCCAGCTCACGCAGACGCTGATCTGCAACGACAAGGTCAACGACGGCGCCTACTTCGGTCTGCGCGCGAACTTCCCGCCGGGCACGCTCTCCAACCACGCCAACCCCAACGCCTCCACCGGCAACGCCTGGTACTTCCTCATCCCCTCGTTCATGGGCTTCATCAAGTCGCTGTCGCGCTCGCTGCAGGCGCGCGGCTTCGTGGAGGAGGTGCTGGCGCCCTACGGGCTCACCGCCAACGCCTTCCAGGGCGGCGGCGTCACCCAGTACGGGACGCCGGGCGCGACCACCAACTTCGGGCTCTCGTGCGTGGGCGGCGGGGCGAAGATGCTGCTGGACGGGCTGGACTACGGCGCGGCCATGTGGAACCCCGAGGGCGACATGGGCGACATGGAGATGTGGGAGCTCATCGAGCCCTTCCTCTACCTGGGCCAGCGGGTGAAGCCCAACACCGCCGGGCCCGGCCGCCACCGCGGGGGCTCGGGCTACGAGTGCCTGCGGCTGGCCTGGAAGACCCCGTTCTTCGAGATGCAGAACCTGGGCAACGGGCGGGTCTTCATGCAGAGCGGGCTGTGGGGCGGCTATCCGGCCGCGTGCGGCTACCGCCACAACGTGCGCGACACCGACTTCTTCGCGGTGGTCGAGCGGGGCGATCCGTATCCGGTGCACGAGCCCGACCCGGCCGACTCGGCCCTGGCGCGCGACGTGCAGGGACGGCGCGAGTTCGACCTCGAGACCACCACGCTGCCCCACGCCATGCGCCAGGGCGACCTCTACCTGTGCATGTTCCGGGGCGGGGCCGGGCTGGGGGACCCGCTGGAGCGCCCCTACGAGGCGGTGATGGAGGACCTGACCGGGGACTTCCTGCTGGAGCGCTACGCGGAGTCGCTGTACGGCGTGGTCCCGGGGAACCGGGAGGCCACGGAGGCGCTGCGCGCCCGCCGGCGCGAGGAGCGCGGGCGGGAGGCGGTCCCCGTGCGCGAATGGATGGAGGGCGAGCGCCGGCGGCTGCTCGAGGGCGATCTGATCGAGCCGATCAAGCGGATGTACGCCGAGTCGCTGCGGCTGTCCGAGCGGTGGGCGGCGGAGTTCCGCGGGTTCTGGGACCTGCCCGACGACTTCGACTTCGAAGTGGCCACGCCCGAGATCGACCTCACCCGCCAGCTGGAGGCGCAGGCATGAGGCTCGACTCGGCCACCCTGCGCGACCTGGTGGACGAGCGCCTGCCCCGGGGCGAGGTGCGCGCGATCCAGTCGGCCTACAAGGACGCCGGGCGCTTCGACGCCTACCTCGCGCTGCTGCAGGAGCGCGTGGAGTGGGACGACCCGATCGTCCTGCCGTTCGGCGAGCACCTGTTCGTGGTGGCCAAGCCCGGCGCAGCCGGCGCGCGCTATGTCGTCAAGTGCGACTGCGGGCACGAGTTCTGCGAGCACACGGAGAACTGGAAGCTCGAGGCGCTGATCCGGGTGCGCGACGACGCCGAGTCGCTGCGCGAGATCTACCCGGAGAAGATGCACGGCGACCCGGCCTGGAACGTCCTGCGCGAGTACTTCTGCCCGGGCTGCCGGACGCAGCTGGAGGTCGAGGCGGTGCCGCCCGGCTACCCGGTGGTCCACGACTTCGTGCCCGACCTCGAGGGCTTCTACCAGGAGTGGCTGGGCCGGCCGCTCCCCGGCGCCACTGCCTAGCGACTGAACGACCCCACGAGCTGGCCGCGGGCCACGGCTGCGCGGGCGATGCCGGCCCGGACGATGGCGGCGTTGGTGCCGTTGGGCTGGCTCAGCGGTGCGTCGAGCGCGTACAGCGTGAACAGGTAGTGGTGTGGGCGCCCCGGCGGGGCGCATGGCGGCGTCCATCCGGTCGAGCCGGCGCTGTTGCGGGCCTGGTGGGCGCCGGGCGGAGGAGTCGCGCCGGCCAGACCGCGGGCGGACGCGGGTATGTCGAACACGATCCAGTGCACGAACGTGCCGCCGGGGGCGTCGGGGTCCTCGACCGTGAGCGCGAGCGCCCGGGCCCGGGCGGGGACGCCGGACCAGCGCAGCGGAGGCGCGGCGCCGGCGCCGGCGCACGTAAAGCGGCGCGGAATCGCGGCGCCCGACGCGAAGGCCGGGCTGGTGACCCTGATCGTCGTGGGCGCATGCGAGCTGGGCACCGTCGCCTGGCCGCCGCCGCCGCAGCCGGCGAGCGCCAAGGCCGGCCCGACGAGGAGGCCGATCCTGGACGGCGTCCTGCCCATCGGCCAAGCTTAGGTGCGATGGCTGCACGGATGGTGCATTTGGGCTACGGGAAGTGGGTGCGGGCCGACCGCGTGTTCGCCGTGGTGCCGCTGGAGGGCGCCGAGCGCGGCGACCGCCGGCGCACGTACGTCCACGTGGAGGGCCTGTCGGAGCCGCTGGTGGCGTCGCGCTCGGAGCGGGCGATCCTGGCGGACGTCGACGCGGCGCTGGCCGAGGCCGCCGGCGTTCCCGGCCGGCGACGCCGCCGGGGCGGTCAGGACGAGCACCTCTTCTAGGCGGGCCGCGGCGGGCGGCTACTGCTCGTCCTCGGCGTCCGCTTCCTCGTCGGGCTCGTCGTCCGCCTGCGCGCCCGGCACCTGCGGGTCGTCCTGCTTGCGCCGCCACTCGCTGCGGGTCTCGTCGATCTGCTCGTCGAGCTCCTCGGCGCGGTTGCGCATCTCCCGCGCGTTCGACTCCATGTCGCCGGTGGCCGCGTCGACACGCCGCTCGAGGTCGTCCTGTCGCTGCACATCGGCTCGTTTCCCCGCGCAGGACCGATGGGAAACGCCGGAGCCCACGACCGCGAGGCTCTCGCTAGTGGTCGGCCACGTGGCCGTCCGCCGGCTCGATCTCCAGGCCGGCGTCCACCCAGGCCTGGATGCCCCCGTGCAGGTTGTAGGCGTCCCAGCCGGCGGCGCGGAAGGCGCGCGTGGCCAGGCCCGACCGCGCGCCCAGGCGGCACTGGAA
>VAXS01000032.1 GCA_005883255.1 Actinomycetota bacterium
ACCAGCTCAACCCCTACCTGGTGGGCGCGGCGCCCATCCACGACCCGCCGCGCTGCCCGCCGAAGAGGCCCCGCTGACCGCTCCGCGGCGCCGCTTCACTCCTTGAGCGCCACTCGGAGCCGGGCCCGCAGGCGCGCCACCACCAGTCCGAGTGCGGCGCGTGAGCCGATTAGCGGGACGGCCGGCGGGGCTCTCTCGTGCGCGCGGGACTTGGGGAGGACCGCCGTTCGCCTCTCTTCGCCGCCCGCCCGGCGCGGTCGTGCTCGGGAACGTGCCGCTCGAAGAGCATGAGCCCAAGGATGGCGGTGAGTGTCTCGCCGTCGGCGCTCTCCACCCGGCGCTCGATGGTCTCGACCTGGAGCTCGAGCGCGCGATCCAGGATTCCTTGGAGAAGCCCGCCGAGCTCCTCCCATGCGTGCTCGTCCAGCAGCACCGGGAAGCGGACCATCCAGTGGCGGACCTCGCCCAGGCCCTCGGTCTTGCTGGCGGCCGAGACGTCCTCCGCGAGCTGCGCGAACACGGAACCCGAGAGCGTTCGTCGCAGCGATGGCGGGATGCGCTCGAGCTGGTCGTCGGTGAGCCAGGGACGCTCGAGCGCCCGGTAGTGGTGCTCGATCGCGCCCCGTCTCGGCGTGGTGCGGACGAGCTCGATGCAGCCCAGCTCCTCGAGCATCCGTACGTGGTAGCTGACGACGCCCAGCGACTCGTCGAGCTCCTGGGCGATCTCGCTCGGAGACGCGACCCGCTCGTTGAGCACCATCAGCGCCCGCAGCCGTATCGGATGCGCCAGCGCTTTCATCAGGCGCGCCTCGAGTGCCGGCTCGACGCGGGACACGGGCACAGCCTACCTAGCGGGGAGGACCCAGTCGAGCAGATGCAAAATGATGAAACGATCCTGAGCGATCTGCGGCCTTGCTCCTTGGATGCCCGTCCTGGACCTCCCAAAGACCCCTGCCGGCACATCGCGACTCCTACGACGCGTTCGCCGACCTCTACGACGTCTTCTGGCGCCGCCGGCCACCGCCGGCCGGGCAGCCACGCTCGACCTGCGCACGCTCGCCTGGGACTGGGGAGAGCCCGTGGCGCAGCGCCCCGAGTGCCCCGTCTGCGGGGCATAGGCCGCCTTACGGGATCGCGAACCCGCCCGGGCCCTGGCTCTGAGTGGCGGTGGGCGCGTTCTGGGGACGCTGGCCCAGCGTGACCTGCACCGTGCGCTGCGTCCCGCCCCGGCGGACCACCATCTTCACCTGGTCGCCGGGCACGTGTCCGTCGATCATCGAGGACAGCTGCGCCGAGTCGGCCACGGGCCGGCCGCCGAACGAGACCACCACGTCACCGGCCCGCAGTCCCGCCCGGGAGGCGGGACCGCCGGGGGTCACCGAGGCGATGTGCGCCGGCTGGCCGTCGCCACCCGACAGCGCCACGCCCAGGTAGGCGTGCCGCACCGTGCCGCCGCGCATGAGCTGCGACACCACGCTGCGCACCGTGCTGGACGGCACCGCGAAGCCGATGCCGGTATTGGCGCCCGAGTTGGCTGAGGTCCCGCCCCCGGACCCACTCTCGATCTGGGAGTTGACCCCGATCACCTGTCCCGAGCCGTCCAGGAGCGGGCCGCCCGAGTTGCCGGGGTTCAGCGCCGCGTCGGTCTGGATCACGTTGTCGATGGAGAAGCCGTCGGGCGCGCTGATCTGCCGCTGCAGCGCGCTGACCACGCCGGTGGTCAAGGTGCGGCTGAGCCCGAAGGGATTGCCGATCGCGTAGGTCGGGTCGCCGACCTGAAGCTTGTTCGAGTCGCCCAGCGCCAGCGGCCGGGCGCCCTGAGCGCCATTCACCTTCAGCAGCGCGATGTCGGTGGAGGCGTCGCGCCCCACCACCTGGGCGTCCTGGGTGGGCCCGTCACCGATCTTCGCCTTGACGGACGTGGCGCCGTCGACCACGTGGGCGTTGGTGACCACGTAGCCGCCGGAAGCGACCACGAATCCCGAGCCCGTGGCCTGGCCGGAGGAGCTACCGCCGAAGGGCCCAGGCGAGGGCTGCGACACCTGCGCCGTGATGTAGGCGATCGAGTTCTTGGAGCGGTTGTAGACCTGGTTGGGCGTCAGCCCCGCGGCGCCGCCGCGAGCGAACTGCACTGCCGCCGAGTCGCCGGCCGAGCGCACGACGGTCTGCGTCGTGTCGTGACCGCCGCCGGCGGCCACCACGATTCCGGCCGAGGTGGCGCCGCCCACCAGGGCGGCGGCGCCGATGGGAAGGAGCCTGCGGACCAGTGGCACAGGACGGAGGATGCGCCCGAGGGGTAAGAGCTTCCTCAACGCCACCCGAGAGGAACCTGAGTGCGACGAGAGACGCTACAACTACGGGCTCGCGTTTCTCCCCCCGCGACCCTCTGGAGCACTGATGGACAGGATCACCCGCTGGGTGCTCGCACACAAGCGCATCGTCGTCGGGTTCTGGCTGGTGGTCACCCTGGTCGGAATCGCCTCGGCCGGCTCGGCCACGAAGGCGCTCAAGCAGAAGTTCTCCGTACCCGGCAAGGAGGGGTGGGAGACCAACCAGCAGATCGCGCGCGAGTTCCGGGGCACCGGCGGCAACGCCAGGCCCCTGGTCCCGGTGGTGACGCTGCCGGCGGGAGAGACCGTGCGCTCGCCCGGCGTGCGGGCGCAGCTCGGCCGGATCGAGACCCGGCTGGAGCGCGCGCTCCCGGGCACGCGCCTGGCCGGCTATGCCTCCACCGGCTCCCGGACCTTCGTGTCGCGCGACGGGCGCACGGCCTTCGTCATCGCCTACCCCCCGCCCGATCCCAACCAGCCGTTCGGCGACAATCCCAAGGCGGAGAAGCGGGCCCGCGCCGCGCTGAAGGGCGCCACGGTGGCCGGCGCGCCGGTCCACCTCTCGGGCTTCGACGCGCTCCAGTCCCAGAGCGGCGGCGGCAACGGCCCGGGCGTGCTGGTGGAGGCGCTGCTCGGCGGCGCGGGCGCGCTGGCCGTCCTGGCCTTCGTCTTCGCCTCGTTCCTGGCGCTGGTGCCGCTGCTGATGGCGATCACCTCGATCATGACCGCGTTCCTGCTGGTGTGGGCGCTCACGTCCGTCACCCAGGTGTCGCCGATCGTGCAGTTCCTGGTGGCGCTGATCGGGCTGGGCGTGGCCATCGACTACGCGCTGCTGGTGGTGGTGCGCTGGCGCGAGGAGCGCGCCCACGGCCTCCAGGGCGACGAGGCGGTCGCCCGCGCCATGGCCACCGCCGGCCGCGCGGTCGTGTTCAGCGGCACCACCGTGGCGATCGGCCTCCTGGCGCTGGTCGCCCTGCCGCTGCCCTTCCTGCGCAGCGTGGGGTACGGGGGGATGCTGATCCCGCTGGTGAGCGTGGTCGTGGCCCTGACCCTGCTGCCGGTGGTGCTGAGCTCGGTGGGCCAGCGCCTGGACTGGCCGCACCGGCGCACCGACGACAAGGCCAGCCGGGCCTGGACGCGCTGGGCGCAGGGGATCGTCCGCCACCGGTGGCTGGCCGCCGGAGGCGCCGCGCTCATCCTGGCCGCGCTGGTGCTGGCCGCGACCACCCTGCAGCCCGGCGTGCCCAACGCCAACACCGTGGCCAAGAAGGGAGACGCCAAGGACGGGCTGGTGGCGCTCGAGCGCTCGGGTATCGGCGCCGGCGCGCTCCTGCCGCAGGAGGTGGTGGTGCGGGGCGGATCGCCGGCGCAGGTGGCCGCGCAGCTGGCGCGGGTGAAGGGCGTGCACGGCGCCGTCGCGCCGCCCGGGCCCAGCTGGCACTCCGGCCAGGCGTCCCTGGTGGAGTCGTTCGGACGGGCGGACGGGTCCAGCGCCGCCGGGCGCGACACGCTGGCGCGCGTCCGGGCAGCGGCCCACGACGCCGGGCCGGAGGTCCGGGTGGGCGGGATCGGCGCCCAGAACGACGACTTCATCCATGCCGTCTACGGCAACTTCCCGCTGATGATCGCGCTGATCGCGGTGGTGACCTTCGTGCTCCTGGCCCGGGCGTTCCGGTCGCTGCTGCTGCCGCTCAAGGCGGTGGCGCTCAACGTGGTCAGCGTGGGGGCGGCCTGGGGCGTGCTGGCGCTGGTGTGGCAGCACGGCTACGGCTCCGAGCAGATCTGGGGGATCGCCGCCACCGGGTCGGTGACCGCCTGGATACCGCTGATGGTCTTCGCCTTCCTGTTCGGGCTCTCGATGGACTACGAGGTGTTCATCCTGGCCCGGATGCGGGAGGAGTACGACTCCACCCATTCCACGCAGACCGCCGTGGTGCGGGGGATCGGGCGGACCGGACGGCTGGTGACCAGCGCCGCGATCATCCTGTTCCTGGCCTTCACCTCGCTGGCCAGCGGGCCGGAGACCGACGTGAAGGTGCTGGCCACCGGCCTGGCGGCGGGGATCCTGCTGGACGCCACGGTGATCCGCGCCCTGCTGGTCCCGGCGGTGGTGTCGCTGTTCGGGCGCTGGAATTGGTGGCTGCCGCGCCTGCCGGCCCGGCTGCTGCGCGTCGCGCCGTCGGTACCCGCGCGCGGCCAGGTCCAGCCGCAGGAAGGTTC
>VAXS01000125.1 GCA_005883255.1 Actinomycetota bacterium
CGCCAGCGCGGCGGGGTCGTGGGCGGTGGCGATGACGTCCAGGTCCTTGACGCTGTCGGTCCAGCGGCGGGCGGAGCCGGCCAGCTCCACCCGGTCCGCCGCCGGATCGGCGCGCAGCGCCGCCACGATCGGCTCGCCGATCGCCAGCGCCCGGTCCAGGACCACGCGGACCTCGCCGCCGTCCCCGGCCGCGGCCGCCTCCAGCGCCGCGCGGATGTTCTCCTCGGCCTTGACCCCGAACCCGCGCAGGTCCCGCACCCGCTCCGACTCGATGGCCGCCCGCAGCGCGTCCAGCGAGTCGATGCCCAGCTCGTCGTAGAGCATGCGCGCCCGCTTGGGCCCCAGGCCGGCCAGGCGGGTGATCGCCACCAGCCCGGGCGGGAACTTGGCCCGCAGCTTCTCCGCCGCCGGGATCTGGCCGGTGTCGACGAGCGCCTGGATCTTCTCCTGCAGGGTGGCGCCGATCCCGGGCAGCTCGGTGGCCCGGCCCGCGCGCGCCAGCCCCGCCACCGAGGTCGAGGCCTCGCGCACCGCCTTGGCCGCGTTGCGGTAGGCCACGACGCGGTGGATGATCGCCCCGTCGAGCTCGTACAGGTCGCCCAGCTCCTCCAGGGCGGCGGCGATCTGGCTGTTGCTGAACTCCGGCACGGGTCCGGTCACTAGGGTACGGCGCCGTCATGGGAGGTCCGGCCTGGCTGATCCTGCCCACCTACAACGAGGCCGAGAACATCGAGGCGCTCGTCGAGGCCGCGCTGCGCGTGCTCGCGCGCGCCGTGCCCGAGGGCCATCGCGTGCTGGTGGTGGACGACGGCTCGCCCGACGGGACGGGCGAGATCGCCGACCGCCTGGCCGCCCGCCACGACGAGGTGCGGGTGCTGCACCGGGCGCGGAAGACGGGGCTGGGGCGCGCCTACCTGGCCGGCTTCGGGATGGCGCTGGAGCAGGGGGCGGCGTACGTGCTGGAGATGGACTCGGACTTCTCCCACGACCCCGAGGACCTGGCCCGGCTGCTGGCGGCGGTGCGCGGCGGCGCCGACCTGGCGCTGGGCTCCCGCTACGTCCCCGGCGGCGACGTCCCGGAGTGGCACGCCCTGCGGCGGGCGATCAGCCGCGGCGGCTGCTGGTACGCCCAGGTGGTCCTCGGGCTTCCCGTGCGCGACCTGACCGGTGGCTTCAAGTGCTTCCGTCGGGAGGTGCTGGAGGCCATCGACCTGCCCAGCGTGCGCTCCGAGGGCTACGCCTTCCAGATCGAGCTCACGTACCGGGCGCTGCGCCGGGGCTTCCGGGTGGTCGAGGTGCCGATCACCTTCCACGAGCGCCGCCAGGGGTCGAGCAAGATGTCGGGCCGGATCGCCCTGGAGGCGATCGTGCGCGTGCCCCAGATGCGCCTGCGCGCGCGCTGACTCAACGTCGCGTCGCGCACTGCCGATGCTGAGTCGAGCATGCGCGCGAACGACCTCGTCCTCGTCCAGGGGGTGCGCGACACCCGCAGCACGCTGGCCGCCTGGAACCGCGCGCCCTGGCCGGTGCTGCGCGGCTGGCTGGCGGGGAGCGTGGCGGTGGCGGTGGCGCTGCTCCTGGCCACCTGGCTCATCGGCGTGATGAGCACGCCCGACTCCACGCCCCTGGGGTTCCCAGGGCTCACGCGCCCCCCGACGCCGGGGGACGTCGCCTTCGTGCTCTTCCGCAACTCGCTGGTGCTCGCGCTGCACGGGTTCGCGTGCGTGGCGGGGTTCATCGCCGGCTCCTAGCTGCCGCTGACCGCCCAGCGGCACTCAGGCGTGTGGCGCTGGGTCCACGACCGCGCCGGCCCGCTGGCCATCGCGTTCGTGATCGGGGCGACCACGTTCTCGCTGGGCACCCAGGCCTACGTGCTGGGCTCGGGGGCCTCCACCCTCGCCGCCCAGGGCGGGATCTCGCCGGGCCTGCTGGTGCTCGGGCTCCTGCCGCACGCCTTCCCGGAGCTGGTGGCGCTGTTCCTGCCGCTGGCGGCCTGGATCATCGCCAGCCGCCGCAACCAGTGGGACCAGCTCCTGGCGGCGACCTTCGTGACCGTGGGGATCGCCATCCCCGTGCTGGTGGCCAGCTCGGTGGTCGAGGTCTACGTCACCCCGCATTTGCTCCGCTACCTCGCGGGGTAGGCCTGCCCGCGTAACGCCCTGGGGCGTAGCTATACTTTTTATAGCGAGAGGACATCCAGACGCCCGAGGAGCGACATGGCAGCCATCACCGAAGTCACCGACAGCAACTTCCAGGCCGAGGTCATCGAGTCCGATACCCCGGTCCTCGTGGACTTCTGGGCTCCGTGGTGCGGTCCCTGCCGCATCGTGCACCCGGTGCTGGAGCAGATCGCGCAGGAGCGCGGCGACCAGCTGAGGATCGTCAAGCTCAACGTGGACGAGAACCAGCAGACCGCCGCCACGTTCGAGATCCTCTCCATCCCCACGCTGATCCTGTTCAAGGGCGGCGCGGTGGCCAAGAAGGTCATCGGCGCCTACCCGAAGCAGAAGCTCGAGGCCGAGCTCGAGCCCGCGCTGGTCGCCTAGCGGCAGTCGCTCAGGCCCGCTGCACCGCGATGTGCAGCTCGCGGCCCTCGATGCTGGCCGGCTCGCCCGCGGCGGCACCGTCGTAGGAGATCGAGGTGGCCAGCGTCTCCCCCGAAACGTAGTCCTCGTGGGCGCGGGCGGCGGCCAGCAGCTCGGCGTCGCCGCCCAGCGTCAGCGCGATCCGGTCCTCCACCGCCAGGCCCGCGCTCTTCCGCGCCGCCTGGATCGCGTGGACGATCTCGCGCGCCAGGCCCTCGCGCCGCAGCTCGTCGTCCAGCGCCAGCTCCACCGCCACCGCGTGCTGGCCTTCGCGCTCCAGCTGGTAGCCCTCCAGCGGCATCAGCGCCAGCTGCAGGTCCTCGGGACGCAGCTCGTGGTCGTGCCCGTCCAGCGCGATCCCGATCGTGCGCTCGGACCGCATCGCCTCGGCCACGTGGCCGGGATCCAGGGCGGCGATCGCCGCCGCCACCTGGGGCATGAGCTTGCCGAACCGCGGGCCCAGCGACCGGTAGTTGGGACGGACCTCGTAGCGCCCCAGCTCGTCGGCCGCCGACACGAACCGCAGCTCCTTGACGTTGAGCTCATCGCGCACCACGTCGGCCAGGCGCTCGATCGCCTCGCGCTCGTTCCCGGCCGCCACCACCACCGCCTCGCGCAGCGGCTGGCGCAGCTTGACCTTGGCCTGCGCCCGCGCCGCCTGCCCCAGCCGCACCGTCTCGCGCACCACCGCCATGTCGCGCTCGAGCTCGGGGTCCCGCGCTCCCGCCACGGGGTAGTCGCACAGGTGCACGCTCGGCTCCGACCCGTCGAGGTTGTCGTAGATCTCGTCCGCGACGAACGGGGTGAACGGGGCCAGGAGCTGGGCCACCGAGACCAGGCAGTGGCGGAGGGTGGCGAACGCGTCGGGATCGCCGTCCCAGAAGCGCCGGCGCGACCGCCGGACGTACCAGTTCGACAGCTCGTCCACGAACTCGGCGATCGCTCGCCCGGCGAAGGTCGCGTCGTAGTCGTCCAGGTGCGCGCGCACGTAGTCGGTGGTGGAGTGCAGGCGCGAGACGATCCACCGGTCCAGCGGCGCCTGCCCGGCGCTCCCCGCGCCGGCATCCAGCTCGGTGACGTTCGCGTATAGGACGTAGAACGAGTACGTGTTCCACAACTGCAGGAGGAACTGGCGCACGCCCTCGCCGATCGCCTCCAGCGAGAAGCGGTAGCCGTCCCAGGGCTGGCGGGAGGTGAAGAAGTACCAGCGGAAGGCGTCGGCGCCGTAGCGGTCGATGACCTCCCAGGGCACCACCACGTTCCCCAGCGACTTCGACATCTTCTTGCCCTCGGCGTCGAGGATCAGGCCCAGGCAGACCACGTTGCGATACGGCGCCTGGTCGAAGAGCAGCGTCGAGATCGCCAGCAGCGAGTAGAACCAGCCGCGCGTCTGGTCCAGCGCCTCGCACACGAAGTCGGCGGGGAAGCGCTGGCGGAAGTGGTCCTGGTCCTCGAATGGAGCGTGGTACTGGGCGAAGGGCATGGCGCCCGAGTCGAACCAGACGTCGATCACCTCGATCACCCGGCGCATCTCGCCCTGGCACTCCGGGCAGGGGAAGGAGATCTCGTCCACGTAGGGGCGGTGCGGGTCGCGCAGCTCCTGCCCGCTGAGCTCGCGCAGCTCGGCGAAGGAGCCGACGCAGTGCGCGTGGCCCTCCGGGCAGCGCCACACCGGCAGCGGCGTGCCCCAGTAGCGCTCGCGCGAGAGCGCCCAGTCCACGTTGTTCTCCAGCCACTTGCCGAAGCGCCCGTGCTTGATGTGCTCGGGATGCCAGGCGACCGTGTCGTTGGCGGCCAGGAGCCGATCGCGCCGGGCGCTGGTGCGGATGTACCAGGACCGCTTGGCGTAGTAGATGAGCGGCGTGTCGGAGCGCCAGCAGAACGGATAGGAGTGCTCGTACTCCTCGGCGCGGAACACCCGGCCGCGCGCGCGCAGGTCGTCGATCAGGTCGGGGTCGGCCTCCCGGACGTAGCGCCCGGCGAACGGTCCCATCCGCTCGTCGAACGTGCCGTCGGGACGCACCGGGTTGACCACGGTCAACCCCTGCTGCTGGGCCAGGCGGAAGTCGTCCTCGCCGAAGGCGATGCCGGTGTGGACCAGGCCCGTCCCGTCCTCGGCGGAGACGAAGTCGCCGGGGAGGACGGTGTGGCCGCGCTCGCCGTAGGCGCTGGCCGGGATGTAGGGGAACGGCGGCTCGTAGCGGGTCCCCACCAGCTCGCCGCCGGCGAACCGGTCCAGGATCTCGGCGTCCTCCCCCAGCACCCGCTCCATGAGCCGGTCCGCCACCACCAGCACCTCGTCGCCCACCCGGGCGCGCACGTACAGCAGCTCCGGGTCCACCGCCATCGCCGCGTGCGCCGCCAGCGTCCAGGGCATGGTGGTCCAGGCCAGCAGCGCGTCGCCGGGCTCCAGCGGCGGTCCGGGATCGACCACCGGGAAGCGCACGAACACCGACGGATCGACCACGTCGCGGTAGCCCAGGGCCACCTCGTGCGAGGACAGCGCCGTGCCGCACTGGGGGCAGTAGGGCACGACCTTGTAGTCCTCGTACAGCAGCCCGGCGTCCCAGATCTGGCGCAGGGCCCACCACACGGACTCGATGTAGTCGTCGTCCAGCGTCCGGTAGGCGTGCTCCAGGTCCAGCCAGAAGCCGATGCGCTCGGTGAGCGCGTTCCACTCCTCCAGGAACTCGAACACGGACTCGCGGCAGCGCTGGTTGAACTCGGCGATGCCGTAGCGCTCGACGTCGTCCTTGTTCCTGATGCCGAGCTGGCGCTCGACCTCGATCTCCACCGGCAGGCCGTGGCAGTCCCAGCCGCCCTTGCGCTCCACCGAGTACCCGCACATGGTCTTGTAGCGGGGGAACAGGTCCTTGAACACACGGGAGAGGACGTGGTGCGCGCCGGGACGGCCGTTCGCGGTGGGCGGGCCCTCGTAGAACACCCAGGGGTCCGCGCCCTCGCGCCGGCGGATCGACTCGCGGAAGACGTCGCGCTGGCGCCAGCGGCCCAGGACCTCCTCCTCCAGCGCGGGAAACGAGGGGCGCGAGTCGACGGGACGATGGGGCGAGCCGGCGGACATCGACGCCCGATTCTAGGTGGCGCCCCCGGCCCGGCTAAGCGCCCGGACGGTGCTCAGCCGCCGGGCGGGACCAGCGCTGCGGCTCGGGCCTGGGCCTGCACCGGCGAGCGGGTGCCCAGCGCCGCGGCGCCGTCCCGCAGCCGCTCCAGCCGCTCCAGCAGGGCGTCGCGCGCGACCAGCGGCTCGGGGCCCAGCTTGCGAACCGTGCTGGCGCCCGTGTCCGGCAGGGCGCCGCGGTAGTCGAAGACCTCCACCCGCCGTCCGCCGCTCCGGGCGGCGTAGACCAGCCGCCCCACGGCGTCCAGCGAGGCGCCCCGGCCTGCCAGCACCAGCGCGGATGGCTCGAGGGCCCGCAGGGCCCGGCCCAGGCGAGCAGGGTCCACGTCGGCCGCGAGCGTCAGCGTCCGCAGCCCGCAGCGCCGCAGTGCCAGCTCCAGGGCCTGCACGTGGAGCGCGTCGAGCTCGAAGCTGGACGCCGCGTCCAGCAACAGCACGCCGTCGGAGCGGTGGGCGGAAGGCGCCACGCGCAGGGCCGCCGCCAGCCAGCCCATGGCGTACCGCCAGCCGAACTGCTGCTCGGGGGCCGGGGGGCCGGGGCCGTCCAGCGCCGCGATCGCGGGCAGCAGGACCTCCTCCACCGTGCGCTCCACCGAGCGCAGCGCCAGGCTCTCCTCGAGCAACCGGTCGGCCTTCGCCTCGTCGAAGCGCGCCAGCGCCGCCTGCAGGCGCGTGGCGGTGGACGGCCCCTCGCCGCGCTCGCGCGCCAGCGAGATCGCGGAGGAGACGTTGTGGGTCTCGGCGAAGGTCTCCCGCAGCGCCTCGACCTCGCTCAGGTCGTACTGGCGGTGCCCGCCCTTGGTGCGGCGGGGCTGGGGATAGCCGAAGCGCCGCTCCCAGCTGCGGAGGGTGTTGGGGCTCACGCCCAGCATGGCCGCGGCGGCGTTCGTGCGGATCGCGCTCATGGGCAGGGTTGTCGCAGTTTGGACAAAGCTGCGCAAATGCAGCAAGAAAGCGTGCATTGCGGCGTCGGCGTCGCCGAGCGGAATCCTCCTCCCGCCTACGATGGGGCCGTGGAGTCCCGGGCGGCAGCCGACTCGCGCGCCCAGCTGGTGCGCTGGATGGGCATCGTGGACGCCAACAGCGCCGGGTTCGTCCACGGCGGGACCGTGATGAAGCTGTGCGACGAGGCGGCCGGCGTGGCGGCGATCAAGCACTCGCGCTGCCGGGTGGTCACCGCCGCCATGGACCGGATGACGTTCCTGCAGCCGGTGCACGTGGGCGAGCTGCTTACGTTCAGCGCCAGCGTCAACGCGGCCTGGCGGACGTCGATGGAGATTGGGGTCCGGGTCGACGCCGAGAACCCGCGCACCGGCGAGGTGCGCCACACCAGCACGGCCTATCTGACGCTGGTCGCGCTCGACGAGGAGGGGAGCCCGACTCCGGTCCCGCCGCTGCGGGCCGAGACCGACGACGAGCGCCGGCGCGAGGCGGAGGCGCAGCTGCGACGGCGCAACCGGCTGGCCGAGCGCGAGGAGATCATCGCCGCCCGGGCCCGAGGCGGCGAGGCGGGCTAGCGAAACGCCCGCAGGGGCAGCGGGGGCCCACCGCCGGGCCCCGGCTCCAGCCACCCAGGCAGGCACAGGTGCAGAGTCAGCGCACGCCCCCAGCAGGCGTAGTGGTCGGACTTGGCCTCGAACGCGCGGGGCGGCCGCCGGTACCCCCCGACCACGCGCTGGCGGATCGGCCCCTGCCGGCGCACCACCACGCACTGGCGGTAGTAGGGCTTCCCGCCCCGCCGAAGATCGGCGCAGATGACGTCGAACCCCTTGATCGCCGAGGACACCTTGGCCAGCCCGTAGCGCGCTCCCGGCGTCAGGCGCGCGGTGTAGGCGGCCAGCGCCCGGGCGTCCTCGGGGCCGCGGCCGCGCAGCTGGTAGATGCTGGCGATCTCGGCGCCGGTGGCGATGGCCATGATCGTGCCCACGACCACCAGCACGACGTCCAGGCGGCGCGGGCGCCAGCGCCGAGGGACCGACGGGCCCGGAGCGGTCTCCCCGGCCGGCGTGGCCAGCGTCATCCCGCGATCCCCGGTAAGCGGTGCGACAGGAACAGGAGCTCGGTGAAGAGGGTGGCGCCCAGCAGCCGCCGGTCGTTGCCCACCGCCGCGAAGGGAAGCGGCCAGAACGTGTACCAGGCCAGCAGCCACGGCGAGGTGACCGCCAGGAGCAACAGCGCCCAACCCGTGGCGGGGATCCAGTCGATCGATCCGCGCCAGGTGGCCCACAGCAGCCCCACGACCCCGAGCGCGAAGGCCGCCCGGCCGATCGCGTCCGCCGCCGGGATGTGGCCGAAGAAGCCCGACAGGGTCTCCGGCCAGCTCGACGTCGACGACAGGCTCTGGTGCTTCTCGAGCTGGACCAGGAAGCCGACTACGTGCGTCCCGAAGGCGGCGAAGCCGACCACGGCGACGATCGCCGTCGCCAGCACCCCGCCGCGCACCAGCCGGCCCCGGTCCGGCGTGCCCAGCAGCATGAAGGGCGCGACGATCGCCGTGCTCGCCTTGACCGCCACCGAGGCGACGAGCGCCGCCGCCCCGCTCGCCGCCCGACCCGAGACCACCCACAGGACCCCGACCATCGCCAGCGACAGCATCAGCACGTCGTTGTGCCCGCCCCCCACGCCGTAGAGGAGGAGGACCGGGTTGAGCCCCACGATCATGGCGGCGGGCAGCGGGTCGCGCCCCAGGCGGCGCGCGATCGACCACGTCGCGGCCACCATCACCGCCGCGGCCACGCCCTCCAGCGCCTTGAGGCCCCAGAGCGTCGCCGTGAGCCCCAGCGGGGCCAGCGCGTAGCTCGTCAGCGTGAACACCGGGCCGTAGACGCTGCGGGTGAAGACCCAGTGCGTGAAGGGATAGACGGCGTCGTGCTTGATCGCCACCGGGCCGTGGATGTACGGGCTGATCCCGTGGAGCACGCCCATGCGCGCGTAGGCCACGTAGCTGAAGAGGTCGGCGGAGAGGATCGGCGGGGCCAGCGTGCACAGCGCGATCAGGCCGCCGATGGCCGCCACCACCACCCGCCGGTCCAGGCTGCGGTGGCAGGCCAGCGCCACCCCGTAGGCGCCGCTCAGCCCGATGAGCGCGAACACGAACCCCCGGCCGGTGATGGTCACGCCGCTGTGGGCGAGCGGCCCCGCCACCCAGCTCGGGAACCGCGCGGGGTTGGCGGGGACCATGAAGGTCAGCTTGTTGGCCGCGGCCAGCACCAGCAGACCGGTGAGCGCCAGCAGCGCCGCCAGGCTGCCGTAGCCCAGCGCCGCCCCGACCGCACGGGGCAGCCGCGACGGCACGCCGGCGCGCGGGGGAACCCTCAGGGCGGCGTTGGCTTCCATGCGCGAGCTAGGCCGGGGACTGCCCGCCGTCGCGCGCCAGGCGCATCGAGGTGGCGTCCTCCTGCTGCTGGTAGCGCTGGCGGTCCGAGCAGGCGTCCGGGCCCGCGCGGACCAGGGAGTCGGGCGGCGGATCGAGCGCCAGGAGCTGCGAGACCGTGACCAGGCGCAGGCCCTTCTTGCGCGCGGAGGCCAGGACCTCGGGCACCGCCGCGAGCGAGCGGGTGTAGGTCTCGTGCATGAGGACGATCGCCCCGGGCCGCAGCCCCTGCTCGGCGTTGGTCACGATCTGGGGCGTGTCGGCGCCGAGCGAGTCGCGGGTGTCGACGTCCCACAGGACCGGGACCAGCCCCAGCCGGTGCGCCACCTTCCCCACGCGGTCGTCGAAGGCCCCGTAGGGCGGCCGCATCAGCGTGATCGACCGGCCCAGCGTGCGCTCCAGGGTCTGCTGGGTCTGGCCCAGCTCGAAGTTGACCTCGTGGTTGTCGAGGTGGGTGAGGAAGGGATGGCTCCAGGTGTGGTCCTGGACCTCGCCCTGCCTCCCCTCGTCGTGGACGGACTGCAGCCCCGCCGACACCAGGTTGCCGATCACGAAGTGGGTGGACTGGACCCCGGCCCGCTGCAGCAGGCCCAGCACCTGCTCGGAGAACGGGCTGGGGCCGTCGTCGAAGGTCAGGGCGGCGTAGTTGCCGCCGCCGCCGGCGCAGTACAGCGGGAGCCCCAGGCGGTAGAAGTGGGCGACCGCGCTGCGCTGGGCGGCGGCGGAGGGCAGGCCCCGGGCGGCCGCGATCACGACCAGGAGCACGCCGGCGGCCACGCCCAGCGCCACGGCGCGACGGCGCAGGAAGTCGGCACGCGTGGGCGCGCGCCGACCCGCGGTGGTGTCCCCCGGACCGAGCACGGCCCGTCAGGCTAGCTAATGGAGGAGGCGCCTAATGGCGGAAGTGGCGCCGCCGGGTGAACACCATCGCGATCCCCGCCCGGTCCGCTTCCTCCACCACGTCGGGGTCGCGCACCGACCCGCCGGGCTGGATGATCGCGGTCACCCCCGCGTCGATCGCCACCTGCGGGCCGTCCGGGAAGGGGAAGAAGGCGTCCGAGGCCAGGGCGGCGCCCGCGAGCGTGCCCTCGCGGGCCTTCTCGACCGCCAGGCGCACCGAGTCCACCCGGCTCATCTGGCCGGCGCCCACGCCCACCGTGGCCAGGTCCTTGGACAGCACGATCGCGTTGGAGCGCACGTGCTTGCACACCTTCCAGGCGAAGAGCATCTCCTCCCACTCGTGGGTGGTGGGCCGGCGCTCGGTCACCACCTGCATCTCCGAGCGGTCCTCGAGGTCGAGGTCGCGGTCCTGGACCAGCAGCCCGCCGATCACCCGCTTCGTGTCCTGCTCGGCCACGCTCATCGCCCGGCGCTCGTTGTCCTCCAGGATCCGCAGGTTGGGCTTGGTGGCCAGCAGCTCCACCGCCTCCTCGTCGTAGGCGGGGGCGAAGACCACCTCCGCGAACTGCTCGAGGATCGCCTCGGCCACCGCCCGGTCGACCGGGCGGTTCAGGCAGATGACACCGCCGAAGGCGCTCATCGGGTCGCCGGCGAACGCGCGACGATAGGCGTCCAGGGCGCCCTCCCCCATGGCGCAGCCGCAGGGGTTGTTGTGCTTGATGATCGCGCAGGCCGGGACCTTGAACTCGCGCACGACGAGTCGGCCGGCGTTGAGGTCGAGGAGGTTGTTGAACGTCAGCTCCTTGCCCCCGTGCTGCTTGATCATCGACAGCACGTGCATGCGGGCGCCCACCTGCGAGTAGTAGGCGGCGCGCTGGTGGGGGTTCTCGCCGTAGGGGAGGTCGAGCACCTTCTCGAACGCGCGGACGAGCAGCTGCGGGAACTCCTCCCGGCGCTCCGCGAACCAGCGGGCGATCGCGGTGTCGTAGCGCGCGGTGTAGGCGAACGCCTCGCCGGCCAGCGACTCGCGGGTGTTGAGCGACAGCTGGCGGTCGCCCTCGCGCAGCTCCTCGAGCACCGCGTCGTAGCTCTCGGGGCGCACGACGACGACGGCGAACTCGTAGTTCTTGGCCGCCGCCCGGATCATCGTGGGGCCGCCGACGTCGATGTTCTCCAGCACCTCCGCCTCGGTGACCCCGCGCCGGCCGGCGGCGCGCTCGAACGGGTAGAGGTTCACGCACACCAGGTCGACGAACTCGATCCCCTGCTCCTCGGCGGCCTGGAGGTGGAGGGGCTCGTCGCGGCGGCACAGGAGGCCCGCGTACAGCTTGGGATGCAGGGTCTTGACGCGGCCGTCCATGATCTCCGGGAAGCCGGTGAAGTCGGCCACGCCCCGCACCGGGATGCCCGCCGCCTCCAGCTCGCGGGCGGTGCCGCCGGTGGACAAGATCTCGATGCCCAGGTCGGCCAGCCCGCGGGCGAACTCGACGATCCCCCGCTTGTCCGAGACCGAGAGGAGCGCCCGGCCCACCTGCACCTCACCCGGCCGCGCGAAGTGGGGCTTGGGGACGACCTCGGCCACGTCCGCGAGGATAGCCGCCGCGCCCGCGCTACCGCCCGACGATCACGCGGCGCGGATTGTCCGGGTCGAAGCCGACCGCTCCTCGAGCGATCAGCCGGATCGCCTCCGGCAGCAGCTCGTGCTCGATCCGCTGCAGTTGGGGGTGCACCTCCTCGACGGTCTGCGCCTCCGGCAGCTCCAGGGCGCGCTGGAGGATGATCGGGCCGCTGTCCACGCCTTCGTCCACGAAGTGGACGGTCACGCCGAAGACCTTGACGCCGTGGGCCAGCGCCTGCCCGATCGCGTCCAGGCCGGGGAAGGCCGGTAGGAGCGCCGGGTGCACGTTGATCACTCGCTGGGGGAAGCGCGCCAGGAACGCGGGCGTGAGCAGCTGCATGTAGCCCGCCAGCACCACCAGCCCGACCCCGCGTTCCCGCAGCCAGTCGGCCAGCGCGGCGTCCCGGGCCTCGCGGTCGGGCGGGGACTCGCGGGGGAAGACCGCCACTTCCACGCCCGCGGC
>VAXS01000033.1 GCA_005883255.1 Actinomycetota bacterium
AGATCACGGCCTCCCGGAACACCTCGCCGATCGCCCGGCGCACGCCGGCCACCGCCTGCACCCGCGGGACCAGGGACTGGGAGATGGGTGGCGTCTGGACGTTCTGCGACTTGACCGCCTGGCGCGGCGTGACCGAGACGTCGAAGCCGCTGGCGCCCTGGGCGAAGATCCGGTCGAACGACCGGTTGATGGTGTCGGTGAGGATGAACGTGCCCGACACGAGGGCCACGCCCAGGACGATCGACGTGGCGGTGAGCGCGGTCCGCAGCTTGCGGGCGCCCAGGCCCCGAAGCGTCAGCGCCAGCACGGCTCAGGCCGCGACCGGCGCGAGCGAGTCCTCGACGATCCGCCCGTCGGTGAGCACCACCGTGCGGTCCCCGATCGACGCCGCCTCCTCGTCGTGGGTGACCATGACCACGGTCTGGCCGTAGTCGTCCACCGCGCCGCGCAGAAGGGCCAGGACCTCGCCGCTGGCCGTCGAGTCCAGGTTCCCGGTGGGCTCGTCGGCGAACAGCACGGCCGGCCGGGTGACCAGCGCGCGGGCCACCGCCACGCGCTGCTGCTGGCCGCCGGAGAGCTCCGAGGGGCGGTGGGTGCGCCGGTCGGAGAGGCCCACCCGCTCGATCAGCTCGTCCACCCACTGGCGGTCGGGCTTGCGCCCGGCGATCGAGAGCGGGAGGACCACGTTCTCCTCCGCGGTGAGGACCGGCAGCAGGTTGAAGAACTGGAAGATGAACCCGAAGGTGTCGCGCCGCAGCTGCGTGAGGCGCGTGTCGTCCAGCGACTCCAGCGAGACGCCGTCCACCAGCACGTCGCCCGCGGTGGGCCGGTCCAGCCCGGCCAGGATGTGCATGAGCGTCGACTTCCCGGAGCCCGAGGGGCCCATGATCGCGGTGAAGCGCCCGCGCTCGAAGTCGAGGCTGACGCCGACCAGGGCGTCCACGGCGGCGTCGCCCTCGCCGAATCGGCGGTGCAGGTCGACGGCGGAGATGACGGCGTCAGAGGGCATCGACGATCCGCCGGTACGCGGCAGCGGGATCGGGGGAGCCGAAGACCGCGGACCCGGCGACGAGCAGCGTAGCGCCCGCCCCGACGACGGTGGGGGAAGTTTCCTCGTCGATCCCGCCGTCGACCTCGACCACCACGTCGGCCCCCACCACGCCGCGCACCCGCTCGAGCTTGCCCGGCGACGCGGGGATGAAGCGCTGGCCGCCCCAGCCCGGGTTGACCGACATGCACAGCGCCAGGTCGACGTGGCCGGCGATCTCGCTCAGCGTCTCCGCCGGGGTACCGGGGTTGATGGCCACGCCGGCCTGGCAGCCGGCTTCGCGGATGGTGTTCACGGTGTAGTGGACGTGGGGCGTGGCCTCGTAGTGGAAGGTGATGTTGTCGGCTCCGGCCCGGGCGAACTCCCTCACCTGGTGCTCGGGGCGCTCGATCATCAGGTGGACGTCGAGCAGGCCGCCGGCGCCGTGGACCTCGTCGGCGATGGCGCCCACGATCAGCGGGCCGATGGTGATCGGGGGGACGAAGTGGCCATCCATGACGTCGCAGTGGATGACGCGCGCCCCCGCCTCCATCACGGTCCGGACCTGATCGCCCAGCCGGGCGTAGTCGGCGGAGAGGATCGAGGGCGCGACCTGGACGTCGTGCGGCAGCGCCCGCGTCATAGGGGCCGGAGCATGCTGCCGCCGCAGTGGTTGCACTTGAGCATGGCCGTGCTGGACATGCGCACGATCGTCGAGTGCTCGCCGCAGTCCGGGCACACCGAGACCAGCTCGAACCGGTGCAGGCAGTAGACGCAGCGATAGCGGCCGGGGAGGTTGGTGGCACGGACGGATGTTTCCAGAGCGGCGCGTCGGATTGCAGGTCGTCGGGCCGAAGCTCGGTGTGCGCGGCCAGGATCGCGTCCACCACCTGCTCGTTCTCGCGGGGAGAGATCGTGCAGGTGGAGTACACGATCGTCCCGCCGGGGCGCACGGCGCGGGCGGCGGCGGCCAGGATCTCGCGCTGCAGCCCGGCCAGCTCCTCGATGCGCTCGGGCGTGGCGCGCCAGCGCAGGTCGGGGCGCCCGCTCAGCGTGCCCAGGCCCGAGCAGGGCGGGTCCACGAGGACGCGGTCGTAGCCGCTGCCGTGGTCGTCGCGGGCGTCGCCCACCACGACCTCGACGCAGGTCGTGCGCATTCGCCGGACCGTCTCGCGCAGCTCGCGCGCGCGGTCGGGGCTGTGCTCGACGGCGACCACGCTCCCGCGATCCTCCATCAGCGCGGCCAGGTGCGTGGCCTTCGCGCCCGGGGCCGAGCACAGGTCGAGGACGCGCTCGCCGGGCGCCGGCGCCACGATCCGGGACACCAACGTCGACGCGCGGGACTGCGGTGTGATGGCCCCGGCGGCGAACTGGGAGGTGGCGCCGACGTCCAGCGGGCCATCGAGGACCAGCCCCTCCGGCAGCCGCTCCGCGGGGCGGGCGCCCAGCTCCTTCGCCAGGGCGGTCGGGTCGGCCACGAGTGTGTTGACGCGGACGGCGTCCTCGGCGGGTTGGTTGTCGCGGGCCAGCAGCGCGCGGGCGTCGGCCGGGCCGAGCGCGTCCCACCACAGCCGGGCCAGCCACTCGGGATGCGAGTGCTCGATGGCGGCCGCGGCGGGGGTGTCGTCGCGCAGCTCGGCCAGGAGCGCCGGCGCCTCGCGCGCCGCTCGCCGCAGCACGGCGTTCACCAGTCCGCGCGCCGGTCCCCGCACCAGCTCCACCGACTGGTCCACCGCCGCGTGCGGCGGTATGCCGTCCAGGAAGCAGAGCTGGAACAGCCCCAGGCGCAGGGCGGCCAGCACCGGCGGGTCGAGCCGGTCCGGCGGCCGCCCGGCCAGGCGCTCGATCAGGTGGTCGAGCGTGGCGGCGCGCTGGACCGCCCCGAACGCCAGCGCCGTGGCCAGCGCCAGCTCGCGGCCCTCGAGCCCCGCGCGCGCGGCCTCGGCGCGCAGCGCCCGGTCGGTGTAGGCGCCGTCCTCGAACGTCCGCCGGACGACGGCGAACGCGCAGCGGCGGGCGGGCGAGACGGCGGCCACCGCCGCTCAGGCCCGGGCCAGCGGGTGCCCGCGAACGTAGGCCGCGGCCTCCATCGGCCGGCCCCCCGGGGGCTGGACGATCCGCAGCTCCAGCGCGCCGCCGGCGCACCCGAAGAGGAGGCGCCCGTCGCGGACGGCGAGCTCGCCGGGCGGGGGAAGGCCGGCGGCCGACCCGGGCGCAGCGGCCTCCCCGGGCGCCGGCCGCGCGGCTTCGTCGACCGCCGCGGCGGCGTGGACGCCGAGCCATTCCCCTTCGCCCACCGCGAGCCGGGCGCCGATGTGCGGATGCAGCGCGCGGACCGTGCGCTCCAGCTCGACCGGCGAGCGCGCCGGGTCGAGCGCGCGGTCCTCGGGACCGATCTTGTCGGCGTAGGTGGCGGTGGCCTCGTCCTGGTCGACGCAGGGCGGCGAGGTGTCGAGCGCCTGCACCAGCAGCTCTCCCCCCAGCGCCTGCAGCCGCTCGCAGAGCGTCCCGTACGTGTCGTCGGGCTGGATCGGCTCGGCCGCCTGCAGGCACACCGGCCCCGAGTCCAGCCCGGCCGCCAGGCGCATGATCGACACCCCGGTCTCGGCGTCGCCGGCCATGATCGCGCGCTCGATCGGGGCCGCCCCCCGCCAGCGCGGAAGCAGCGAGGGGTGGACGTTGAGCATCCGGTGCTCGGACAGCAGCGGCTCCTTGATCAGCGCGCCGAACGCGCACACGCACACGGCGTCGGGCGCGGCCGCGGCGATCCGCTGGCGGGCGGCGTCGGCGTTGACGCTCTCCGGCTGCACCAGCTCGATCCCCAGCTCGCGCGCGGCCTCCGCCACCGGCGGCGCCGCCAGCCGCCGCCCCCGGCCCCGGGGCCGGTCGGGACGCGTGACCACCAGCACCGGCCGATGGTCGCTCGCGGCCAGGCGCCGCAGGACGGCCACCGCGAACGCCGAGGTGCCGAGGAAGACCGTGCGCACCGGCGGCTAGGCCGCGCGCGACTCGGCCCGCTCCCGCAGCTCGCGCATGGCCTGCTTGCGCTGCTCGCGGTCGGTCCGATCGAGGATGAGGACCCCGTCGAGGTGGTCGACCTCGTGCTGGAGGACGCGGGCCTCGAGGCCCGACGCCTCGACGCTGACCTCGTCGCCCTGCTGGTCGCGGCCCCGCACCCGCACGTACACCGGCCGCTCCACGTCCACGTGGACGCCCGGAAGGCTGAGGCAGCCCTCCTCGAGGGTCTCCTGCTCGTCGCTGCGCCACTCGATCTCCGGGTTGACCACCGCGGCCAGCGGCGCGTCGGCCCCCACCCGGTAGACCAGCACCCGGTGCATGACGCCCAGCTGGGTGGCCGCCAGGCCGACGCCCAGCCCGTCGCGCATGATCGCCGCCATCCGGGCGATCTCGGCGCGCAGCTCGTCGTCGAAGCGCTCCACCGGGACGGCGCGCGCACGCAGCACCGGGTCGCCGAACGTGCGCACGTGGGCGAGCGCCGCCGCCCGGCGGGCGGCGGTCTCCGGATCGAGCTCGGGCGCCGGGCGAGTCTCCTTCTCCGGGGCCTCGACCTCGACTGTTTCGGGCTCTGGGGCCATCGCGGCCAGTGTACTTGCGGGCTATTGCGGGTCCACGTCCACGCTGAACGCCACCGGGCGGTGCTCGCGGGCGCCCGCCACCGCCTCCACCGCGGCGCCGGTCGCCCGCACGGCGGCGGCCCGATCCGCGGCCTTGAGGACCAGCTGGCTGCGCTCGCGGCCGCGCAGGCGAAAGAGCGGCGCGGGCCCCAGGACCGCCGCCCCCGGCGGATCCAGGCGCTCCCGCAGCGCCGCGGTCGCCGCCGCCGCCGCGCCCGGCTGCGCCGAGGCGCACACCACGCGGATGAGGTCCGCGAAGGGCGGATAGCGCAGCGCCCGGCGCCGCCCCAGCTCGGCGGCCAGGAAGCCGTCGGCGTCGTGGCGGGCGGCCAGGACGAGCGCCGGCGCCTCGGGCGCCAGCGCCTGCACCAGCACGCGGCCACCCGCGGGCCCGCGGCCCGCCCGCCCGGCCAGCTGGGTGACCAGCGCGAACGTCCTCTCCTCAGCTCGGAAGTCCGGGAAGCGCAGCGTGGCGTCGGCGTCCAGGACCACTCCCAGCGTCACATCCGGGAAGTCGTGGCCCTTGGCCACCATCTGCGTGCCCACCAGCACGCCCGCCCCCGCCGCGTCGAAGCGCTCCAGCACGCGCGCCGCCTGCCGCACGTCGGAGTCCAGCCGGAACACCGGGAACCCGGGGTCCGCGCCGAAGGCCGCCGCCAGCTCGTGCTCCAGGCGCTCGGTACCGGCGCCGTGGCGCGCCACCGAGAGCGAGCCGCACTCCTCGCAGGCCCGGGGAGCGGGGCGGCGATGCCCGCAGTGGTGGCAGGCGAGCGCGCCGTCGGCCCGGTGCAGGATCAGCGCGACGTCGCAGTCGGGGCACTCCCACACCTGTCCGCACGAGCGGCAGGAGAGGAAGTTCGACCACCCCCGGCGGTTGAGCAGCACGATGGCCTTGGCGCCCGCCCGCCGCACGTCCTCCAGCGCGCCGCGCGTGCGCGGGTGCACGGCTCCCGCCGCGCCCCGCATGTCCACCACCTCGACCGCGGGGAGCGGCCGACCGTCCACCCGGGCCGCCAGCCGCAGCCGCCGCAGGCGGGCCGCGCTCTCCGGGCGCGGGGTGGCCGAGCCGCACACCAGCGCCGCCCCCGCCTCGGCCGCCCGCCGCTCGGCCACGCGGCGGGCGTCGTAGCGCGGGTCGCCCTCGTGCTTGTAGGAGGAATCGTGCTCCTCGTCCACCACGATCAGGCCCAGGTCGGCCACCGGCGCGAACACGGCCGAGCGGGGCCCCACGCACACCCGGGCCTCGCCGCGGCGCAGTCGCCCCCACTCGTCGTGGCGCTCCCCGTCCGAGAGCCCGGAGTGCAGGACCGCCACCGTGGCCCCCAGCCGGGCCTCGAAGCGACGGACGATCTGGGGCGTGAGCGCGATCTCGGGGACGAGGACGATCGCCCCCCGCCCCCGCGCCAGCGCGGTGGCGGCGGCGCGCAGGTAGACCTCGGTCTTGCCCGAGCCGGTCACGCCGTGCAGCAGGAAGCGCTCGGGTCGGCCGCCGGCGATCGCCGCGCCCACCGCCTGAAGCGCCGCCGCCTGGTCGGGGCTGGGCTCCGGCGCCACCGGCGTCGCCGTGGCCACCCGCGGGTGCCGCGGGCGCCGCGGCTGCGCCCGGCGGTCCAGCTCCACCAGGCCCCGGGCCTGCAGGCGCCGCAGCACCCCGTGGTCGCCGGCGCGGGCCGCCGGCAGCGGCCCCTCCGCCGCCGCCAGGCCCGCCAGCGCCGCGCGCTGGCGGGAGCCCAGCCGCTCCGAGCCCGCCAGCGCCCCGCGACCCCGGTCCGTGATGGCGGCCACCAGCGCCGTGCGAGGCTGAGCCCGGCCCCCCCCGGGCGGAAGCACCAGCGAGAGGGCACGGGCGGGCGTCGAGCAGTACTCGGCCGCCATCCACTGCGCGAGCCGCACCAGCTCACCCCGCCCAGCCCGTCGGGCAGGCGATAGTCGAACGGCCCGCGGAGGCTGCGGGCCGTGGTCAGGGGCTCTACCCTGGCTATCGGGAGCACGCGGTCGAGAGTACGGTTACGCCCGGATGACGGACGAGAACGAGCCGATTCGCGTCATCGTCGTCGACGACCACGATCTGCTGCGCAAGGGAGTCCGTGATCTGCTCACCGAGCACGGGCTGCAGGTGGTGGGCGAGGCGTCCGACGGCGACGACGCCGTGCGGCTGGTGGCCCACGCCGCCCCCGACGTCGTGGTGATGGACCTCAACATGCCGCGGATGTCCGGCATCGAGGCCACGCGGCGGCTGGCGCGGGTGTCTCCCACCAGCCGCGTGCTGGTCCTGACGGTGTCCGCCGACGACGAGACGGTGGCCGACGCGATCGAGGCCGGGGCCAGCGGCTACCTGCTCAAGGACGCCTCGGGCGACGAGATCGCCTCCGGGGTGCGCGCCGCCGCCGCCGGCGAGGCGCTGATCTCGCCCCGGATCGCCGCCCGGCTGCTGGAGCGGATGCGCCCCGCCGAGGGCGCCGGCGTGCGGGGCTCCGGCACCGGCGCCGAGCTCACCGACCGCGAGGTCGAGGTCCTGCGCCTGCTGGCCGCCGGTAACGACAACGCGGCGATCGCGCAGGAGCTCTACATCAGCCCGCGCACCGTCAAGAACCACATCTCCAGCATCCTGGCGAAGCTGCACGTGGACAACCGCATCCAGGCGGCGGTCTACGCGGTCCGCAAGGGCCTGGTCTAGTAGTAGTGCTCTAGCTCTTCTCCTGGAGCAGGTCGACCGCGGCCTGGCGGTCGGGCACGTCGAGCTTGCGCAGGATCGCGGACACGTGCCGGCGCACCGTGACCGGCGACACGAACAAGCGGCGACCGATCTCGGCGGTCGTGAGCCCCGCGCTCAGGAGATCGAGGACCTGCCACTCGCGGCTGGAGAGCTCGACGCCTCGGCGTCCCGCCAGCGGGACGCGCCGCCGGCGCCCGTGGCTGCGGAACTCGTCGATCACCCGGGCCACCAGCGTCCGGGGGATCGCGGCCTCGCCGGCCAGGACCCCGCGCAGCGCGTGGGGCAGGCGGTCGGGGTCGGTGTCCTTGAGCAGGTAGCCGGCCGCGCCCACCCGCAGCGCGTCGAACAGGTCCTCGTCGTTGCGCGAGACGGTGAGCATCACCACGGCGGTGTCGGGCAGCCGCTGCAGGATCTCGCCGGCGGCGCGAATGCCGCTCCCGGGCATGTGGACGTCGAGCAGGCAGAGGGCGGGCCGCTCCCGCTCGGCGGCGGCCACCGCGGAGGGGCCGTCCGCGGCCTCGGCCACCACCTCGAAGCCCGCCTCGGTCAGGGTCTGGCCGACCCCGGCCCGGGCCAGCGCGTGGTCGTCGGCGATCAGGACGCGGATGGGCGGCTGGCTCAGGGGAGGACCACCTCGACCTCGGTGCCCCGCTCGGGCTGGGAGCGGACCTCGATCCGGCCGCCCAGCGCCTGCGCCCGCTCGTGCATGCTCACCAGCCCGAAGCTGTCGACCCGCCCGCCCGGCCGGGCGGGCTCGAATCCGCTGCCGTTGTCCGAGATCGTGACGCGCAGCCCCTTCTCATACCGCAGCACGATGCACACCTCGGTGGCCCCGCCGTGGCGCACGCCGTTGCTCACCGCCTCGCGGACGATCCGCAGCAGCGACTCGCGTCCCTCCCCCTGGAGGTCCACGCTGCGATCGAGGTCGAGTCGCAGGCGCGCGCCGGTCCGGGCGGTCAGCGTCTCGGCCACCTGGGCGACCGCGGTGGCCAGCGGCTCGTCGGCGCGGCGGCTGAGCGCGGAGATCGCCGCCCGCGACTCGTCCAGGGCCCGCTCGGCCGCCTCCTGCAGGACCGCGGCCTCCCCGGGCTCGCGCAGGCGGCGGCTCTGCATCGAGATGAACGTGAGCTCCTGCGCGAGCCCGTCGTGCAGGTCCCGAGCCAGCCGGCGGCGCTCGTCCAGGACCGCGGCCACGGCCGCCTGCCGCTGGTAGGCGCGGATCTCGCGCAGGGCGCCGGCCAGGATGGCCAGGTAGAAGGCCAGCCGGATCAGGTCGGCCACCTGGACCCAGCCGGCGGCGACCGTGGGGAACAGCAGCGCGTCCAGCAGCGAGACCGTCCCCAGCGCCGCGGCCACCCCGAACCAGCCCACCAGCTCGTCGTGGGTGCGGGCGGCGCGGCGGCAGAAGCCGATCGCCGCCACCGCGAACAGTGCGAGCGTGGCCGCCTGGACGGCCAGGAAGCCCGCTGGCGCGGCCACGTTGGGCGCGTCCGAGGACGTCGGCGACGGGCCGAATCCGACGGGCAGGGTGCCGGCCAGCCCCGCCGCCAGGGCGGCCACCACCGCGACCGCCACTCCGGTCCCCAGGAGCGCCCGGGTCGCGGCGCGGCGCGGACGGCCCAGCCGCAGGTCGGGCACCAGCGCCGCCGCGGCCAGGGCCCCGGCCCCCAGGGCCCGCCCCCACAGCGTCGACCACACGGCGAAGGCGGAGTCCGGGTGGCCGACGATGGCTGGGACCGTGGAGAAGGCCAGGTTCGCGAGCGCCAGGATGGTGGCCGCCATCAGCAGGCCCAGGTCGCTCAGCCGGCGGCCGAGCTCGAAGCGCCCCACCAGCAGGTAGGCGGCGAGCACCGAGACGAGCGCGCTGGCCGTCTCGATCGCGGACTGCAGGCGCGGCGAGTGGAACGCGAACCCGACGCCGGGGACGAGGGCGATGACGAGCGTGAGCGCTCCGCCGGCCACCGCGACCGCCGGTGTCACCCTCCATAGCCGCTCCGCCCCGCTGGCTGTGTCGCGGGCCCGTCGACGATCCTGTCTGTGCCCTGCCATGGGTCCGGCCCTCCAAGCGCGCACGGACCACTGTACCCGCTGCGGACGGACCGGGCGCGGGTTTCCGGGGCGGGCGACTAGGAGACCGCGCGCTGCGCCTGCGCCAGGCCGGCGGCCTGGCGCAGCTCGTCCGCCTTGTCGGTCTTCTCCCAGGTGAAGTCGTGGTCGTCCCGGCCGAAGTGGCCGTAGGCCGCGGTCTTCTGGTAGATCGGGCGGTGCAGCCGCAGGTACTGGCGGAACGCGCCGGGCCGCAGGTCGAAGTGGTCGCGGATGAGCTCCAGGATCGCGGACCGCGAGACCCGCTCGGTCCCGAACGGCTCCACCATCACCGACACCGGGTGGGCGACGCCGATCGCGTAGGCCACCTGGACCTCCAGGCGGTCGGCCAGGCCGGCCGCCACGCAGTTCTTGGCCACGTACCGCGCGGCGTACGCGGCCGAGCGGTCCACCTTCGAGGGGTCCTTGCCCGAGAACGCCCCGCCACCGTGGCGGGCCATCCCCCCGTAGGTGTCGACGATGATCTTGCGCCCGGTGAGGCCGGCGTCGCCCATCGGGCCGCCGATCACGAACTTGCCGGTGGGGTTGACCAGGAAGTTGCGCAGGAGCTTGCGCTCGTCGTAGAGCTCGGCGGGCAGGATCGGGTGCAGGACGTGCTCGTAGAGGTCGGGCTTGATGAGCGTGTCGGCGTCCAGCCCGTCGTCCTTGTGCT
>VAXS01000034.1 GCA_005883255.1 Actinomycetota bacterium
TACCCGCGAGACCGGTTTGCACGCGATCGTGCGCCGCGCCCTGGCTAGCGGCCGCCGTCCGGGGCGCCGCTGCCGGCCAGCAGGCGGTCGATCGCCTCCAGGACCGCGGGCCGCCGCTGGCCGTCGGCCTCGTGGCGGCGCAGCTGCTCGAGGCGGGCGCGATCGAGTGAGGGCAGGAGGCCCACCACCTCGTCCGCTCCCAGGTCGTCGTAGTCGTCGGGAGGAGACGGGACGCGGGCCGGGGGCTCGTCGTCGGGCCGGCTCTCGATCGAGGCCAGCAGCTTCTGGAGGTCGGCCACCTGGCGCGGCGAGGGGCGCCAGGACTTGCCCGCCGTGGCCCCCGTGCGCCGGACGCTGGGGCTCCAGCGCAGGAACTCCTCCACCTCGCGCTCGTAGCGATAGGGCTGGCGCACGCCGCGCAGGAGCCGCCGGGTGCGCAGGTGCTCGGCGAAGCGGGCCACGGTCTCGCGGGTGGTGTAGCGGTAGCCGTAGCCCTCGGCCTTGAGCTTGCGGTTGTCGATGCCGCGCCCGTAGCGCAGCTGGTTGAGCATCTCCACCGGTATGCGCAGTCCCAGCCGGTTCAGCGGCCCGGCCGCCAGCCCCGTCCCCCAGGGCGGCAGGACCGGCACCATCGGCTTGCCCAGCAGCCCGATGACCTCGGACAGGGCCAGGACGCCGTCGCCGGCGCCGTTGTAGATGCCGTGCCGGTTCTCGCGCACCGCGTGCTCGAGGATCCCGACGATGTCCTCCTCGTCGATGAACTGGTAGCGGGGGTCGAACCCCAGGATCGTGGGCACCGCGGGGAGCGAGAACAGCTGGCTGTGCGAGGTGGTGAGGCCGGGACCCAGTCCGTTGCAGAACCGCAGCACGGTGACCGTCTTGTCGCGATTGCGCAGGGCGAAGTCGCGGACGGCGCCCTCGGCCTCCACGATGTCGCGCTCGATCGGCGTGCGCGGCGGGTGCGGCCGCGGCATGTCCTCGGTGAAGTAGGCGGGGTCGTCGCGCTCGGCCCCGTAGAAGTGGGCCGAGGACTTGCAGACGAACTTCCGCACCGGCGAGTCGCGGCCGTCGCAGGCGGTGACGATGTTCATCGTCCCGATCACGTTGTTCTCGTGGGCGACCCGAGGCGCCGTCCACACGGAGTCGACGATCAGCCGGGTGTCGACGACGGTGTCGATCTCGGCGGCGTGGATGATCCGGCGGATCAGCGCGTGCTGGGTGCCCACCCGGACGAACTCCGTGCGCTCCAGCTCCACCTTGGGGTCGCGCGAGTCGACCCCGACGATCGCCTCCAGCGTCTCGTCGGCCTCGAGCCGCTGGGCCAGGCGTCCGCCCCAGTAGGTGCCCATGCCCGTGATGAGCACCCGCCGGGACCGGGGCCCGGCCCGCGAAGCCGCCTCGGCCGCCGTCACCCCAGCCACACGCTCTTGCGCTGGGCCAGCATGTCCAGCACGTTGCGCTGGATGCGGTCGCGCACGTCGCCCGCGACCTCCTGGACGAGCCCCCGGTCCAGCCAGGACTCCTCGCCCCACTGGTCGGTGGGGATGGGCGGCAGGAACCGGATGACGAACTTGGCGGGCAGGTAGCCCAGCATCCCCGGGATCCCGAAGTGCGGGAAGGTGGGCGTGATCGGGAAGTAGAGGAAGCCGGTCAGCCGCCGCAGCACCCCGATGTGGGCGAAGATCGGCGCCGCCTCCTCGGCCCCCAGCAGAGCGATCGGGACGATCGGGGCCTGCGCGCGCATGGCCGCCTCCACGAAGCCGCCGCGCCCGAAGCGCCGCAGCCGGTAGCGGTCCTTGACCAGCTTCTCGGTGCCCTTGCGCCCCTCCGGCAAGACCACCACCAGCTGGCCCTCGTCGTAGAGGAGGCGGTGCACGTTGGCTGGGTGGGCGGGCACCGCCCCGATCTTGGGCAGCAGCATCGCGAACCCGGGGTAGCCCTTGAAGAAGTGCTCGACGGTGACGTGGACCGGGCGGGGACGGGGATGCTCCTCCTTGATCGCCTTGGCGATCATCGGGGCGTCCGGCGGGAGCGCGCCGGCGTGGTTGGACACCAGCAGCGCCCCGCCCTCCGCAGGCACGTTCTCGATCCCCTGGACCTCGACCCGGAACCAGTAGCGGTACAGGAAGTCGACGATCGTGCGGTCGGTGAGGTTCTCGAGGCGCTCCGAGCGTCCCCAGTCGGTCACGCGGCGCTCGGGCTCGAGGCCGGGGAGCTGCTCGCGCAGCTCGTCGGCGCCCGGCCCGCGCCGCGCGGGGAGGCGCGGCGACTCGACCTCGAGCACCTCGGCGATCCCGGGCCCGGTCTCGGGCTCGAGCTCCGGCGCCTCCACGATCGGGCGGGCCTCCTCTGCCATCGGCGCCATTCTCCCACGGGGCGGCGGAGCCCAATCGGGTGGGCGGCGTGCACGGCCGGGAACGTAGGCGCCCGCGATGCCCGTCCGGCGCTCGTCCCTGGGGCGCGCGGGTACGCTCCCGGCGTGGCCGCCACCGACGCCGCCCCCGCCGCCGTCCCGGCCGATCCGGACGTCTACGGCCCCGCCGATCGCTCGCTGTGGCTCGACGTGGACTGGCGCGAGCACCTCCGCTGGGTGCGGATCGGCGGCCGCTGGGTGAACGTGATGGAGATGGGCGAGGGCCCTCCGCTCCTGCTCGTCCACGGCCACTCGGGGTGCTGGCAGAACTGGCTGGAGAACGTCCCCTACTTCGCCGAGCGCTACCGGGTGGTGGCCCCGGACCTCCCCGGGTTCGGCTACTCGGAGCTCCCCGCCGAGGGCGTGTCGATCGAGAACTACGCGAGGTTCCTCGACGCGCTGTGCCAGGAGCTCGAGATCGAGTCCGCGCCGGTGGTGGGCAACTCGCTGGGCGGCTTCGTGGGCGCCGAGCTCTGCCTCAAGTTCCCGCAGCGCGTGACGCGGCTGGTGCTGGTCGCGGCCGCCGGCCTGGCCGACCGCTACATCGGGCTGCCCAGCGGGCTGCTGCGGCGCCAGTCGGTGGCCGCCTTCGCCCGGGCGATCAACGCCTACGCCCGCATCCCCGACGCCCGGCTGGAGACGCTGGTGCGCCGGCCGCGGCTGCGCTGGGCGGCGCTGCTGATGGTGGCGGCCCATCCGGAGCGGCTCCCGGCCCCGATGTGCGCCGAGCTGCTGCGCGGGTCCGGCCGCCCCGCCGCGCCCGAAGCCACCGACGCGCTGGTCAGCTACGACTACCGCGACCGTCTGGACGACATCGCCCGCCCCACCCTGATCGTCTGGGGAGACAAGGACCGCACCGTGCCGGTCGAGGGCGCCGACGAGTACGAGCGCCTGATCCCCAACGCGCGCAAGGTGATCCTGCGCGACACCGGCCACGTGCCCATGGTGGAGCGCCCGGCGCGGTTCAACCAGCTGGTGGGCGAGTTCCTGGCCGAGGAGGAGTAGCCGGCCGCTGGCTCAGCCGGTGACCGCGCCCACCGCGGCACTGGAGACCAGCCGCGCGTACTTGGCCATCGCGCCGCTCTCGTACACGGGTCGGGGCGGCTGGTAGGCGGCGATACGGGCGGCGATCTCGTCGTCGGAGAGCTCGACGTCGAGGCGGCGGGCGGCCACGTCGAACTTGATGCGATCGCCGTCGCGGATCGCGCCGATGGGGCCGCCGCGCACCGCCTCCGGCGCCACGTGCCCGGCCATCAGTCCGTGGGTGGCGCCTGAGAACCGGCCGTCGGTCAGGAGCGCCACCTCCTCCCCCAGGCCCTCGCCCACCAGCGCGGCGGTCACGGCCAGCATCTCGCGCATCCCCGGACCGCCGGCGGGGCCCTCGTTGCGGATGACCACCACGTCGCCGGGGCGGATGGCCTTGGCGGTCACCGCCGCCATCGCCTCCTCCTCGGACTCGAACACCCGCGCCGGCCCCTCGTGCTCCAGGCGCTCGTGCCCGGCCAGCTTGACCACGCAGCCCTCGGGCGCGAGGTTCCCGCGCAGGATGGCCAGGCCGCCGGTGGGCTTGAGCGGATCGTCGAGCGGGCGGACCACCCGCTGGCCCTCGGCCTCCCGGGTCTCGCGCGCGTGCTCGCCGATCGTGCGGCCGGTGACGGTGGGCGCGTCGTCGTGGAGCAGGCCGGCGTCGAGCAGGCGCTGCGCCACCACGCCCACCCCGCCCGCCTTGAACAGGTCGACCGCCACGTACTGCCCGCCGGGCTTGAGGTCGCACACCAGCGGGGTGCGCGAGGCGATTCGGTCGAAGTCGTCGATGTCCAGGTCCACCCCGGCCTCGCGGGCCACGGCCAGCAGGTGCAGCACCGCGTTGGTGGAGCCGCCGCTGGCGGCCACGGCGGCGATCGCGTTCTCCAGCGACTCGCGACTGATGACGTCGCTGGGACGCTGCCCGCGCGCCAGGACGTCCATCACCAGCCGGCCGCACTCGTAGGCCGCCTGGGCCTTGCTGGGATCCTGGGCGGGGACCATCGCCGAGGTCATCGGCGAGATCCCCAGCATCTCGAAGGCCATCGCCATCGTGTTGGCCGTGAACTGGCCGCCGCAGGC
>VAXS01000126.1 GCA_005883255.1 Actinomycetota bacterium
TCCTCGAGCACGACGACGCCAACCGCGCGCTGATGGGCTCGAACATGCAGCGCCAGGCGGTCCCCCTGCTCAAGACCGAGGCGCCGCTGGTGGGCACCGGCATGGAGCGCCGCGCGGCCATCGACACCGGCGACGTGGTCGTGGCCGACCGCCCGGGCACCGTGGACTACGTCGACGCCGAGTCGATCGTGGTCGAGGGCAAGGACGGCAAGGACACCTACCAGCTGCAGAAGTTCCGCCGCTCCAACCAGGGAACGCTCATCCACCAGAAGCCGCGCGTGGACACGGGCCAGCGGGTCAAGGCGGGCGAGGTCCTGGCCGACGGCGCCTCCACCAACGTGGGCGAGATGGCGCTGGGCAAGAACCTGCTCGTGGCCTTCATGTCCTGGGAGGGCTACAACTTCGAGGACGCGATCATCCTCTCGCGCCGGCTGGTCAAGGACGACGAGCTCACCTCGATCCACATCGAGGAGTACGAGATCGACGCCCGCACCACCAAGCTGGGCGACGAGGAGATCACCCGCGACATCCCCAACCGCTCGGAGGAGTCGCTGCGCAACCTCGACGACCGCGGCATCGTCCGCATCGGCGCCGAGGTCGACTCCGGCGACCTGCTGGTGGGGAAGGTCACGCCCAAGGGCGAGACCGAGCTCACCGCCGAGGAGAAGCTCATCCGCGCGATCTTCAAGGAGAAGGCGCGCGAGGTGCGCGACACCTCGCTGAAGGTCCCGCACGGCGAGGGCGGCGTGGTGATCGACGTCAAGACGTTCTCGCGCGACGAGGGCGACGACCTGCCGCCGGGCGTCAACGACCTGGTCCGCGTGTTCGTGGCCAAGAAGCGCAAGATCGCCGAGGGCGACAAGCTGGCCGGCCGCCACGGGAACAAGGGCGTCATCTCCAAGATCGTGGACGAGCAGGACATGCCGTTCCTGGAGGACGGCACGCCCGTCGACGTCATCCTCAACCCGCTGGGCGTCCCCAGCCGCATGAACCTCGGGCAGATCCTCGAGACCCACCTGGGCTGGGTGGCCGCCAACGGCTGGTACGACTCCGACGACCCGCGCGACCGCGAGGCCCTCAAGGAGGCCGGCAACGGCGCCAGCGGCCAGGTCTACGTGTCCACGCCGGTGTTCGACGGCGCCACGGTCGAGGACGTCGACGCGGCGCTGGTCCGCTGGCAGGAGCAGCACAAGGGCCGCATCAAGATGGACATCGACAAGTCGGCCCGCCCTGGCGCCCGCGCCAGCGGCAAGATGACCCTGTTCAACGGTCGTACCGGCGAGCCGTTCGAGACCCAGGTGACCGTGGGCTACATGTACATCCTCAAGCTGCTGCACCTGGTCGACGACAAGATCCACGCCCGCTCCACCGGCCCCTACTCCCTGGTCACCCAGCAGCCGCTGGGCGGCAAGGCGCAGTTCGGCGGCCAGCGGTTCGGCGAGATGGAGGTCTGGGCGCTGGAGGCCTACGGCGCCGCCTACACCCTCCAGGAGATGCTCACGATCAAGTCCGACGACACGGTCGGGCGCGTGAAGGCCTACGAGGCCATCGTCAAGGGCGAGAACATCGCCGAGCCGAGCATCCCCGAGTCGTTCAAGGTCCTGCTCAAGGAGATGCAGTCGCTGGCGCTCGACGTCAACGTGGTCTCCGAGGAGGGCCAGCGCGCCGAGCTGCGCGAGGAGGACGACGACCTGCTGCGCGCGGCCGAGGAGCTGGGCATCGACCTGTCCGGCGTCCGGGCCACCGACGGTCGCGCCACCGACGAGGAAGTGGTGGACGAGGACGCGGAGGGCGACGAGGAGGGCCGCGAGGCCGCCGAGTCCGGCGACGCGCCCGAGATGTCCGAGGACGAAGAGGCCGTGGCCGAGCTCGCCTCCGACGACGAGCTCAAGGAAATCGAGGAGTAAGGACCCCAGTGATCGACATCAACAACTTCGACGCCATCGAGATCGGCCTGGCCGCCTCCAAGCAGATCCGCTCCTGGAGCTCGGGCGAGGTCACCAAGCCGGAGACCATCAACTACCGCACGCTCAAGCCCGAGAAGGACGGCCTGTTCTGCGAGCGCATCTTCGGTCCCACCAAGGACTGGGAGTGCTACTGCGGGAAGTACAAGCGGGTCCGCTACAAGGGCATCGTCTGCGAGCGCTGCGGCGTGGAGGTCACCCGCTCCAAGGTGCGGCGCGAGCGCATGGGCCACATCGACCTGGCCGCGCCGGTCAGCCACATCTGGTTCTTCAAGGGCGTCCCCAGCCGCATCGGCTACCTGTTGGACATGGCCCCCAAGGAGCTGGAGAAGGTCCTGTACTTCGCCGCCTCCATCGTCACCTGGGTGGACGACGAGGCGCGCGAGAAGGACCTCGCCAAGCTCGAGAAGGAGGTCAACAAGGTCCTCGACTCCTACGCCGCCGAGAAGGAGGAGCGCATCCTCGAGCTGCGCGAGTCCCTCGAGCGCCGCGAGGAGTTCCTGAAGTCCGGCAAGCAGACCGGCTTCAGCGAGGAGGACCAGCTGTGGGCCGACGCGCTGGACGTCAACGTCAAGAAGCTCTCGGACGAGGAGCGCGAGAAGCTCGGCAAGGAGCTGCGCAAGACCTTCGACTCCGACATCGCCGACACCGAGGCCTACATCGAGGACGCCATGCAGCGCATGCGCGACGTCTGGGAGCTGTTCCAGGCCATGGGCCCCAAGCAGGTGATCAACGACGAGACCACCTTCCGCGAGCTCAAGGACCGCTTCGGCTCGCCCTACGGCTTCGGCGAGTACTTCCGGGGCGGGATGGGCGCCGAGTCGGTGCGCGACCTGCTCCAGCAGGTCGACCTCGACGCCGAGCGCCAGGAGCTCGAGGACACGATCAAGTCCTCCAAGGGCCAGAAGCAGGCCCGTGCGGTCAAGCGCCTGAAGGTCGTCTCGGCCTTCATCCACTCCGGCAACCGCCCGGAGATGATGGTCCTGGAGGCGGTCCCGGTGATCCCGCCCGAGCTGCGCCCCATGGTCCAGCTCGACGGCGGCCGCTTCGCCACCTCCGACCTCAACGACCTCTACCGCCGGGTCATCAACCGCAACAACCGCCTCAAGCGCCTGCTTGACCTGGGCGCGCCCGAGATCATCGTCAACAACGAGAAGCGCATGCTCCAGGAGGCGGTCGACGCGCTGTTCGACAACGGCCGCCGCGGCCGCCCGGTCACCGGGCCGGGCAACCGCCCGCTGAAGTCGCTCTCGGACATGCTCAAGGGCAAGCAGGGGCGCTTCCGCCAGAACCTGCTGGGCAAGCGCGTGGACTACTCGGGCCGCTCGGTGATCGTGGCCGGCCCGTCGCTGCGGCTGCACCAGGCGGGGCTGCCCAAGCTCATGGCCCTGGAGCTGTTCAAGCCGTTCATCATGGCCCGGCTGGTCGAGCGCAAGTCGGCCCAGAACATCAAGGCGGCCAAGAAGATGGTCGACTCGATGATCCCCGAGGTGTGGGACGTGCTCGAGGAGGTCATCCACGAGCACCCGGTGCTGCTCAACCGGGCGCCCACGCTGCACCGCCTGGGCATCCAGGCCTTCGAGCCGGTGCTGGTGGAGGGCAAGGCCATTCAGGTCCACCCGCTGGTCTGCCACGCCTTCAACGCCGACTTCGACGGCGACCAGATGGCGGTCCACCTCCCGCTGTCCGCGGAGGCGCAGGCCGAGGCCCGGATCCTGATGCTGTCCTCCAACAACATCCTCTCGCCGGCGCACGGCTCGCCGCTGGCCACGCCCACGCAGGACATGATCCTGGGCGCCTACTACCTCACCTACGGCCCCGACGCCGAGGAGCTCAACGGGCTCCAGGAGAAGCTGATGGCCGGCAAGTGGCCCAAGGACCGGGCCCGCCCGCACGTGTTCCGCACCGCCCAGGAGGCCGAGCTCTCCTACGAGCACGCCGTGGTGGCGCTCCACGACCTCGCGGAGTACCGCAACAACAAGGACGAGGGCGGCCACGTCCTCACCACGGTGGGGCGGATCATCTACAACGACCGCATCAAGCGGGCGCTGCAGGAGGCGATGGGCGAGGACTTCGACATCTCCGACTACCGGTTCGTGAACTCCTCGATCAAGAAGAAGGACTCCGTGCAGGTGGTCGACTCCCTGGTGCAGACCTACGGGGCGCCGGCGATCTCGCAGGTGCTGGACGCCTTCAAGGACCTGGGCTTCCGCTACGCCACCCAGGCGGGGATCACGATCTCCAAGAACGACGTGGTCGTGCCCGCCGCCAAGGAGGAGATCCTGTCCTCCGTCGAGGAGCGCGTGGCCGAGGTCCAGCGCCAGTACGAGGACGGGCTCATCACTCAGGAGGAGCGCCACGAGGCCGTGGTCGACCTGTGGCAGGACGCCACCGATCAGGTGGGCGACGCCCTCCAGGGCGTGCTCGACGAGCTCAACCCGATCTACATGATGGCCAACTCGGGCGCCCGGGGATCGTTCAGCCAGATCCGCCAGCTGGCGGGCATGCGCGGCCTGATGGCCAACCCGAAGGGCGAGATCATCGAGCGCCCGGTGAAGTCCAGCTTCGTCGAGGGCCTGTCGGTGCTGGAGTACTTCATCTCCACGCACGGCGCCCGGAAGGGCCTGGCCGACACCGCCCTGCGCACCGCCGACTCGGGCTACCTGACCCGGCGCCTGGTCGACGTGGCCCAGGACGTGATCATCCGCGCCGAGGACTGCGGGACCAAGGAGTTCATCGAGATCCCGCTGTGGCTGCGGGCCGCTCGGAACGACAACCTGGTCGGGCGGGTGGCCGCCGCCGACTTCTCCACCAAGCGCGGTCGGGAGCTCCTGAAGAAGGGGCAGCAGATCGGGCGCGAGGACCTGGCCGAGATGATCGAGGCCTACCAGCCCGACATCGACAAGGGCGAGGAGATCACGGTCCCGGTGCGCTCGGTGCTCAAGTGCCAGGCGCCCACGGGCGTGTGCCAGGCCTGCTACGGGGTCTCGCTGGCCACCGGCGCGCTGGCCCAGATCGGCGACGCGGTGGGCATCATCGCCGCCCAGTCGATCGGCGAGCCCGGCACCCAGCTGACCATGCGCACGTTCCACACCGGCGGAGTCGCCGGCGCGGACATCACGCACGGCCTGCCCCGGGTGGTGGAGCTGTTCGAGGCGCGCAAGCCCAAGGGCCTGGCCAAGATCGCCGAGGTCGACGGCAAGGTCGCGGTCGAGGAGTCCGACAAGGCGCTCACCGTCACCATCACCGACGGCGGCGGGGAGGAGCACAAGCACACCTTCCCCCGGCGCACGCGCCTGTTCGTGGAGCACGGCCAGAAGGTCGAGGCCGGCACCCAGCTCAACGAGGGCTCGCTGTACCCGGCCGAGCTGCTGTCGATCCGCGGGCGGACCGAGACCGAGCTCTACCTCGTCAGCGAGGTGCAGGAGGTCTACAAGTCCCAGGGCGTCGACATCAACGACAAGCACGTCGAGCTGATCGTGCGGCAGATGCTCAAGAAGGTCCGCGTGGACCAGAAGGGCGATACCACCTACCTGCCCGGCCAGTTCGTCGACCGCCAGGAGCTGCTGGCCCGCAACAAGGAGCTCAAGAAGGAGAAGAGCGAGCAGGCCCAGTACGAGGAGATCGTGCTGGGGATCACCAAGGCCTCGCTGAACACCGACTCCTTCCTGTCGGCGGCCTCCTTCCAGGAGACCACCAAGGTGCTGACCGACGCCGCCCTGGAGGGCAAGATCGACCGGCTCAACGGCCTCAAGGAGAACGTGATCATCGGGAAGCTGATCCCGGCGGCCACGGGGCTCAAGCGCTACCGCCGGATCGAGATCGAGCCGGCGGAGCCGCTGCCGCGCGCCGACGACGTCGGCCTGCTGGACCAGGACGAGCTGGCCGCCGAGCTGGGGCTGGACGGCGGCGAGGGCCTCCAGGGCTTCGGAGCCTCCTTCGA
This sequence comes from Actinomycetota bacterium, assembly GCA_005883255.1. GTDB lineage: Bacteria > Actinomycetota > Thermoleophilia > Solirubrobacterales > Solirubrobacteraceae > AC-38. Next base: position 5,908 of record VAXS01000126.1, read on the forward strand.
GTCCGATCTCGAGGCGCTGGAGGGCATCGGCGCCGGCGACGGCGGCGAGGGCTTCGCGGACGAGCTGGCGTCGCTGGACGCCACCGAAGAGTCGTCGGAGAACGGCGGCTCTGACCGCAAGGGCTAGCGCCCCGGCGCCTTATCGCAGCGTCACGGACCGGGCGCGGCGCGTGTTGTTGAGACGTGCCGCGCCCAGCCGATCAGCCGCTCCACGTGAGCGCCGGTGATCCCCACGGCGGGATCGCTGGTGACGAGCAGCGTGGGACCGGGCCGGCTGGCGGCCCACTCGCCGCACCCTTCGTGGTCGTCGTCGATCCAGGCCAGCGGGCGGTGGGGACCGGCGTGGCGCTCGATCGCGTCCAGCTTCCAGTGGCGGAGACCGCCCCCCGGCGGCCCATCGAAGGTGAGGAAGGGGAGCCGGGCGGGAAGGCTGAGGGCGTGGGGCAGGTATTCGTTCGCTCGGTCTTCCCATCCGGTGCACCAGACAAGCTCGAAGTGCTCGGACAGGGCACGCAGGTGCTCGCCGGCGGTGGCCGAAAGAAAGTGGTGGATCCCGTCCACCGTCTCGAACCGGCCGGCTGGACGGGTGTCCGGGTCGAACCCGTACAGCGAGATCACGCCGTCGACATCGACCAGCAGGAGTGGAACTAGGTGATTTGCAGGCACTTTATTGTGACTTTCGTAGCAGCGCGATCCTCTGCGGAAGTCGCTAGGGTGCCGACCCTGCGATATGCCATCAAGGACGATGGCAGTGGCGCCGAAGGTAGGGGTACCGCCCGGCGCCACTCGGTGCCACGGGGGGCGCCAACCAGGTCTTTTTAGATGACTCTCGAACTAGGCATCTTCCTTGCGCTCGGTTGCGCCTTCGCGACGAACCTGGGCTTCCTCTACAAGTACCGGGGCGCGTGCGCGGCGGCGTCGGTGGACATCCGCCACCCCCTCCGGAGCGCCAAGTGCCTGTTCTCGTCGAGGTGGTTCGCGATCGGGATGCTGGTGGCGGTGGGTGCCTGGATCCTGCACGTCGGCGCGCTGGCGCTGGCGCCGATCTCGATCGTGCAGTCCGTCCTCTCGGGCGGCGTGGTCCTGCTGGCCGTGATGGCCGACCGGCTGTTCGGCTTCGGCGTCGGCCGCCGCCAGTGGATCGGCGTCTCGCTCACCGCGCTGGGCCTGCTGCTGCTGGGGCTGACGCTTCCGCGCTCCGGCGGCGCCCACTCCCAGTTCTCCGCCGTCGCCATGATGGCCTTCGAAGGCGGCATGATCGGCGTCGGCGCCCTGCTCATCGTGGGCAAGCACATCGGCGGTCCGGCCGAGCACCACGGCGTGATGCTGGGCGCCGCCTCGGGCGTCCTTTTCGGCGTCTCCGACATCGCCATCAAGGCGCTCACCGGGCTGGTGGGCAGCGGTCCCACCGCGGGCTCGCTGATCGGCTGGGTGCTGGTTGCCCTGGCCGCCTCGGTCGCCGCCTTCTACGCGTCGGCCCGCGGGCTGCAGGACGGCGAGGCCGTCCCGGTCATCGCCACCACCGCCACCGCGGCCAACGTGGCCTCGATCGCCGGTGGGATCGTCGTCTTCGGCGATCCGCTCCCGGGGAACGTCCTCGGGCTCGGGATCCAGATGGCGGCCTTCGCGATCATCTGCGTCGCGGCGTTCCTCACGCCGGCGCCGGTCCGTGCGGCCAACGGCCGCGTGGCCGCCCAGGCCGCCTAGCCCTTCACATCCGCTCACGGCTCGGGCGGGTCAGCCGGGGGCGGTACCGTTGTCCCATGGCGACCGCACGGCAGCAGGCGCCGGGGGAGCAGTCGACGCTGCAGGACCTGGCGAAGCGCCACCTCTGGCTGCACTTCACGCGGATGGGGGTGTACGCCGAGCACGACATCCCGGTGATCGTGCGCGGCGAGGGCTGCCACGTGTGGGACGAGCGTGGGAACCGCTACCTGGACGGGCTGTCCGCCCTGTTCTGCGTGAACATCGGCCACGGCCGGGCCGACGTGGCGCAGGCGGGCGCCGACCAGGCGCGGGAGCTGGGCTTCTTCACCAACTGGTCCTACGCCCACCCACCGGCGATCGAGCTGGCGGCGCGGGTCGCCGCCTTGGCCCCGGGGGACCTCAACCGGGTGTTCTTCACCAGCGGCGGCAGCGAGGCGGTCGAGTCGGCGCTAAAGCTGGCCCGCCAGTACCACAAGCTCACCGGCCACCCCAACAAGACCAAGGTCATCGCCCGGGAGATCGCCTACCACGGCACCAGCCTGGGCGCGCTCGCCGCCACCGGCATCACGGGCCTGCGGGCGCCCTTCGAGCCGCTGATGCCCGGCGGCTGCCACGTCCCCAACACCAACCTCTACCGGCTGCCGCCCGGGATGGAGCCCGGCGACCTGGCCGAGGCGATCGACGAGCGGATCGAGTTCGAGGGGCCGGACACCGTGGCGGCGGTGATCCTGGAGCCGGTCCAGAACGCCGGCGGCTGCTTCACCCCGCCCGACGGCTACTTCCAGCGGGTGCGCGAGATCTGCGACGCCCACGACGTCCTGCTGATCTCCGACGAGGTCATCTGCTCGTGGGGTCGGTTGGGCGAGTGGTTCGGGGCCCAGCGCTACGACTACCGGCCCGACGTCATCACCACGGCCAAGGGGCTGACCAGCGCCTACGCGCCGCTGGGCGCCGTCATCGCCTCCGACCGCCTGGCCGAGCCCTTCCTTGAGGGCACCAACACCTTCATGCACGGCTTCACGTTCGGCGGGCATCCGATCGGCTGCGCGGTGGCCCAGGCGAACCTCGACGTGCTGGAGAACGAGGGCGTGCTCGAGAACGTCCGGGCCCACGAGCCTGACCTGCGCGACATGCTCGAGTCGCTGCGCGACATCCCGATCGTGGGCGACGTGCGGGGCGCCGGCTACTTCCAGGCGCTGGAGCTGGTCAAGGACCGCGCGACCAAGGAGTCCTTCGACGACCGCGAGTCCGAGGAGCTGTTGCGGGGCTTCCTCTCCGGCGAGCTGTTCCGGCGCGGCCTCATCTGCCGTGCCGACGACCGCGGCGACCCGGTGATCCAGGTCTCGCCGCCGCTCATCGCCGGTCCCGAGGAGTTCGCGGAGATGGAGGGGGTGCTGCGCCCGGTGCTGGAGGAGGCCGCGCGCCGGATGCACGTGACGCCGGCATGAGGGTCGGCGTCCCCAGCGAGGCCATGGCGGACGAGTACCGGGTGGCGCTGACCCCCAGCGGGGTGCGCGAGCTGGTGGACGCCGGGCACGAGGTGGTGGTGCAGCGGGGGGCCGGCGAGGGTTCCGCGATCGCCGACGCCACGTACGAGTCCCAGGGCGCGCGGATCGTCCCCGACGCCGAGGCGGTGTTCGACGAGGCCCGCCTGGTGGTGAAGGTCAAGGAGCCCCAGCCGGAGGAGGTGGCGCTGCTGGGGCCCCAGCACATGCTGTTCACGTTCCTGCACCTGGCGCCGGCGCCCGAGCTCACGAAGGCGCTGTGCGACAGCGGCGCCACCTGCATCGCCTACGAGACCGTGGAGGACGACCGCGGCCGGCTCCCCCTGCTGGCCCCGATGTCGGAGGTGGCGGGCAAGATCGCCACCCAGGCCGGGGCGTTCATGCTCGAGAAGCCGCTGGGGGGCCGGGGAGTGCTGCTGGGCGGGGTGCCCGGCGTGGCCGCCGCGAACGTGCTGGTCATCGGCGGCGGCGTGGTGGGGATGAACGCGGCCTTCATCGCGATCGGCATGGAGGCGGACGTGTTCGTCTTCGACCGCGACGTGGACCGGCTGCGCGAGCTGGACCTGGTGTTCGGGGGACGCTGCTCGACGGTCTTCTCCTCGACCCTGGAGATCGAGGAGCGCCTGCCCGGCGCCGACCTGGTGATCGGCGCGGTGCTCATCCACGGCGCCCGCGCCCCGCACGTGATCACCCGCGGGCAGCTGGGGCTCATGAAGCGGGGGTCGGTCCTGGTTGACGTGTCCATCGACCAGGGGGGCTGCTTCGAGACCTCGCGGCCCACCACTCACTCGCACCCCACCTACGAGGTGGACGGGATCCGCCACTACTGCGTGACGAACATGCCGGGAGCGGTCCCGATCACCTCGACCTACGCCCTCACCAACGCCACGCTGCCCTACGTGGCAGCCCTGGCCGGCCTGGGCATGCACCGCGCGGTGGCGGCCGACCCCGGCCTCAAGCGGGGCGTCAACGTGGCCGCCGGCCAGGTCACCTACGCGCCGGTGGCCGAGGCGGTCGGCCTGCCGTACGCCGCGGTGGACGAGGCGCTGGCCGCCGTTCCGGCCGCCTGACGCTCGCTGCTAGCATGCGGCGCCGCATGCCGACCACCAGCCAGCTCGTGCGCAAGGGGCGCAAGGCCCCGTCCAAGAAGCTCTCCACCCCCGGCCTGAAGTCGGGGAAGGGGCGCAAGCAGCGGGTCGCCGCCCCCCAGCGCCGAGGCGTGTGCACGCGCGTGTACACGGTCACCCCCAAGAAGCCGAACTCGGCGCTGCGCAAGGTGGCGCGCGTGCGCCTGACCAACGGGATGGAGGTCACCGCCTACATCCCGGGCGAGGGCCACAACCTCCAGGAGCACTCGGTGGTCCTGGTCCGGGGCGGCCGCGTCAAGGACCTGCCGGGCGTCCGCTACAAGGTGGTGCGGGGCACGCTCGACGCCGCCGGGGTGAGCGACCGCCGCAAGGCGCGCTCGCAGTACGGCGTCAAGAAGTAGGCATGCCGCGCCGCGCTCAGGCCCAGGTCCGCCAGCTGGACCCCGATTCGGTCCACCGGTCCAAGCTCGTCCAGCAGGTCATCAACAAGGTGATGCTCGACGGCAAGAAGTCGCTGGCCGAGCACATCGTCTACGACGCACTGGCCATCGTCGGGGAGCGCAGCGGGCGCGAGCCGGTCGAGGCGCTCGAGGAGTCGGTCAAGACGCTCACACCGGTGCTCGAGGTCCGCTCGCGCCGGGTGGGCGGCGCCACCTACCAGGTGCCGGTCGAGGTCCCCGCCCGCCGCGCCCGCACCCTGGCGGTGCGCTGGCTGGTCCAGTTCGCCCGCCAGCGCCGCGAGAAGACGATGGCCCAGCGGCTGGCCAACGAGCTCCTCGACGCCCAGCAGCAGCAGGGCGGCGCCTACAAGCGCAAGGACGACATCTACCGCATGGCGCAGGCCAACAAGGCCTTCGCTCATTACCGCTGGTAGTCGGTCTCCGTCCGCGGCGCTTGCGCGCCTAGGTCGGGCACGCCGCCGCGGGCGGGCGCGGACAGCAGCGTCGCGCCCACCCCCGCCACCAGCATCAGCGCCGCCCCCAGCGTCTCCAGGTAGAAGCCGACCTGGGGGCTGGAGTGCGCGGGTTGGAAGCTGGGCAGCGTCCCCGACGTGGTGGTGTCCCCCAGGTCGACGCCCAGGGCGACGATCGCCGCCGCCACCCCCAGGGCCGCCAGCGCCCCCCAGGCCACCGGGCTGCGGCTGCGCGCCGCCAGGCCCCAGAGCGCCACCCCGACCACCCCGATCACCGCCATCGCGAACCCGTGGTTCGTGTGGCCGGCGACGTCGTGCACGTAGCCCGGCCCGTGGGTCTCGAACAGGGTCGTGAAGTCGGCCACGACCAGCAGGATCGGGCCCGCCAGAGCGGCCAGGACGAGGGCGCGCCAGAGGGCCGGAGGGACCGAAACAGGCCCCCGGGAGGCCCGGTTTGAACTGCTATAGTCGGTCGGCGCTCCGGGGGTCGTTGCGCTCATCCGCGCGCCCTCCCGGACGGTTTGCTTCGCGATCGTGGAGACGCCCACCACATAGACCAGCCAGCCCGGGCAACAGATGCGTCGTGCATGGGCCCGAGGGGCCCTTTTCTTTGCCCTGACTCAAGAGATTTCAATGGCACGCAAGTTCACACTCGAGAAGACCCGGAACATCGGGATCATGGCCCACATCGACGCGGGCAAGACCACCACGACCGAGCGCATCCTCTATTACACCGGGCGAACCCACAAGATGGGGGAGGTTCACGAGG
>VAXS01000164.1 GCA_005883255.1 Actinomycetota bacterium
CTCGGGCGTGGCGAACAGCACGGCGTCGGCGCCCGCGATGGCCTCGCGCAGCCGCACCACGGAGGCCGGCGGGTCCGCCTCCTGGTCCTGGTTGAACGGGGGCAGCTGGCCGAGCTCGCCGTAGAGGTCGAACCGCGTGCCGGGCGGCAGCTCGGAGGCTGCCGCCCGCAGCAGGCGGGTGTTGTGCGAGTCCCGGCGCAGGCTGCCGGAGATGCCCAGGACGCGCATGGCTAGTCGTCCTCCTCGGCCACCAGCTCGAGGTGGGCGGTGATGGTCACGTCCCAGTCGAGCGCGAGGCCCCCGTCGGGCGCCTCCATCTGCCAGTCCAGGCCGAACCGGCGGCGGTCGATGGTGGTTTCCAGCTCGAGCGCGCCGCGCAGGCCGCCCGGCGTCTGGCGCGGGGCCACCCACGTGCCGGTGGCGGTCACCGGGTTCGTGACGCCGCGGATCGTGAGCTCGCCCTGCAGGGTGGCGCTGCCGTCCTCGGCCAGCTGCACGTCGCTGGAGCGGAAGCGGATCTCCGGGTGGTTCTCGACGTCGAAGAAGTCCGGCGCCAGGAGGTGCCCCCGCAGCTCGGGCGGGTTCTGGACGGAGATGCTCTCGACGCGCGCGACGCCGTCGACGAGCAGGCCGCCGTCGGCGGGACGGACGCTCGCCTCGACCTCGTTCATGGTCCCCCGGAACGCGGACACGCCCATGTGGCGGACGGCGAAGCCGAAGGATGAGTGGACGGGGTCTGCCTGGAACGGGCCGGCGAAGGGAAGGCTCTCGGTCTGGGTGCTCATGTCGTCTCCTCGAGTCGATATTGGTCAACTACCACAGTGGTAATATACCAAGGTAGTGGAAGGACGACAACCCAGCTACGCTCGACTCATGGCCACCGCCGCCCCCGACACCACCCAACGCGTCCCCGTGGGCGCCCTTCTGGCCCGCCTGGGGCAGGAGTCCAACGCCCGGCTGCGCCGGTCGCTGCGCCCGCTCGACCTGCGGGCGCAGGAGTTCATCGCGCTCAAGCAGCTGGAGCTGCTGGGGCGCTGCTCGCAGTCGGAGCTGGCCGACGCGGTGGGCGTCGACTACAGCAACCTGGCCACGCTGGCCGGCGGCCTGTGCGACAGCGGCCTGATCGTCCGCGGCCGCGACGGGGCGGACCGGCGGCGCTACGTGCTCGAGCTCACCGCCGCCGGGCGGCGGCTGGTGGCGCGGGCCGACGAGGCCATCGCCGCCGGAGAGCGAGAGCTGCTGGGCGCGCTCGAGGAGGGCGACCGCGAGCAGCTGCACGCGCTGCTCCAGCGGGTGGCGGACGGCGCCGAGCTCTGCCCGACGGCCAGCGCCTGCACCGAGTAGGCGCGTGGCGCGGGCGACCTTCTTCTACGACTTCACCTCGCCGTACGCGTACCTGGCCGCCGGCCGGATCGAGGATCTGCTGCCCGGCGCCACCTGGCGCCCGATCTCGTTGGGCTTCGTGCTGCGCGCCACCCAGCGCCTCCCCTGGTCGCTGGGGCCGGGCCGCGAGGCCGGGATCGCGGAGATCGCACGGCGCGCCGAGGCGCGCGGGCTGCCGCCGGTGCGCTACCCCGAGGGCTGGCCCGACGAGAGCTACTCGCTGGCGCCGCTGCGCGCGGCCCTGTTCGCCGAGGAGCGCGGGCGCCTGGTGGCGCTCACCCAGGCGCTGTACCGGGGGATCTTCGTGCACGCCTGGCGACCCGACGATCCGCTGCTGGTCCGCGAGGCGGCCGCGGAGGCCGGCCTGGATCCCGACGAGGCAGAGAAGGCGGTGGGACGGCCGGACATCAAGGACCGCCTGCGCGCCTACACCGAGGACGCGCTGGCGCGCGGCCTGGTCGGCGTGCCCACGATCGCGGTGGACGGCGAGCTGTTCTGGGGCGACGACCGCCTCGAGGACGCGGCCGCCGTCGCGGCGCCCTCCCGCTAGGACTCCTCGCCCTCCAGGCGCGCTCGCTGGTGCAGCGTGTAGAGCAGCACCAGCGACGGAACCACCACCGCGACCGCCGCCCCGAACACCGCGAGCAGCGCGTCCAACGTCGCGCCCGGGGCCGCCCCGGCGCGAACCGTCAGCGAGCTGGGGAGGAGGTAGGGGTACTGGGCCACGCCCCAGCCCCAGATCACCGCCGCCACCGCGCCCACCGCCAGCGGACGGGCGCCGCGCCGGGCGCCGGCCAGCAGCAGCGCCAGGGCTCCGGCCCCGCACAGCGCGGAGAAGATGACCAGCGGCAGCCCCTCGTGCACCAGGCCCTCGAACACCGGCCGGGCGTCTGACCGCAGCGCCACCAGCCCGCCGGCCGCCAGCGCGCCCGCCAGCGCCGCCGCGCCGATCGCGCGAGCGCGGAAGTAGCGGACCATCTCGGCGTCACCCTCCCGCCGGGCGTCGGCCACCAGGAAGATCGCGGCCAGGTACGCGCCGGCGAACACGAACAGCGCCCCGATGACCGCGGAGGTGGGATTGAGCCAGCTGGTGAGCCGGTCGCCGGCGCCGTGCGCGGGCACCCGGCCCGACGCCACCGCCCCCACGGCGGCGCCCAGGAAGAACGGCACCAGCACCGAGGAGCTGGCGAACAGGGCGCCGAACAGCCGCCGGGCCGCCAGCGGGCCGGTGGCCTTGCGGAAGGCGAAGCCCGCGCCCCGCAGCACGATCCCCAGCGCCGCCAGCAGCAGGGGCACGAACAGGGTGGACGTCACGGCCGCGAAGGCGCGCGGGAAGCCCGTCCACGCCACCACCAACACGAAGATGAGCCACACGTGGTTGGCCTCCCATACCGGGGTCAGCGACCGGTCGGCCAGCGCCCGGGGGCGCGCGCCGCGCTCGGCTCCGCCGGCCAGCAGGTCCCAGAAGCCCGCGCCGAAGTCGGCGCCGCCGAACACCGCGTACAGGGTCACGCCGGTCCACAGCACGGCCGCGACGACATCGGGCTCGCTCACGGCGCCGCCACCTCCGGAGCCGTCGGGCCGTAGGGCACCTCGGCGTCGTCGGAGTCGCCGTCGCGCCAGCGCCGGGCCAGCGCGCGCAGCACCAGCCCGGTGGCCACGCCCAGCGCCAGGTAGAGCACCAGCACTCCGGCCAGCGACCACCAGATCCCGCTGGCGGTGGTGACCGCGTCAGCCGTGCGCAGGCGCTGGTAGACCACCCAGGGCTGGCGGCCCACCTCGGTCACGATCCACCCGCACTCGAGCGCCGCCACCGCCGCGACGCCGGACAGGGCCACGGCGCGCAGGAACCAGCGGCCCTCCGGCGGCGCGCGCCGGCGCCGCCAGGCGATCGCCCACCAGGCTCCGAGCGCCAGTAGGGCAAAGGCCAGGCCCACCATGGCGTCGAAGGCCAGGTGCAGCAGGGTGGGCGCCGGCGGCCGGTCGGCCGGCTTCGCCGTGTCCAGCCCCTTGACCCGCTGGCCGGCCGAGAACCCGACCAGGTAGGAGTCCAGGTCGGGGATCTTCACCGCGCCCCTGACCTTCCCGCCCACCAGCGCGCCTCCCAGGTACTCCGGCGCGTGCGTGGTCGTGCGCTGGACGTACTCGATCGCGGCGAACTTCACCGGCTGGTCGTGCGCGATCGAGCGCGCGGCCGTGTCCCCGACGAAGATCTGGACCGGCGTGGCCAGCGCCGCCACGCTCAGCGGGATCGCCAGCCCCAGCCGGTGGTGGCGGTCGCGGCGCCCGCGGAGCATCCCCACCGCGTAGACCGAGGCCACCAGGAACCCGACCACCATGTAGGCGCCGAGCACCATGTGCGGGATCTCGTAGGCGGCGGCTCCGTTGAACACCACGTCCACCGGGTGCACCGCGACCACCCGCCCGGCGGCGTCCACGTCGAAGCCGCCGGGCTGGTTCATCCACGAGTTCGCCGACACCACCGACAGGGCCCCGCCCAGGCCGGACACCACGATCGGCAGGCCCGAGGCGAAGTGCGCCCAGGGGCTCAGCCGGCGCCACCCGTAGATGTAGATCGCGATAAAGATCGCCTCGGTGAAGAAGAAGAGCGCCTCGATCGCGAACGAGATGCCGAAGACCTCGCCGTAGCGGCCCATGAGGCCGGGCCAGAGCAGGCCCATCTCGAACGACAGGACGGTGCCGGTGACGGCCCCCACGGCGAACAGCACCGCCATGACCTTCGACCAGCGCCGCGCCAGCTCCAGCGCCACCGGGTCGCCGCGCCGCAGGCCGATCCAGTTGGCGATGAGGGCGATCGCCGGGAACGCGATCCCCATCGAGGCCAGCACGATGTGGAACCCCAGCGTGAAGCCCATCTGGCTCCGCGCCGGCAGCAGCTGCGAGGCGGCGGAGACGATGGCTCAGCCTATCGGTCGGCGAAGTGCGCGAGCGGGTCGTCCACTTCGTCGAGGTGATCGACCGCGACGGCCAGGGCCAGGCCGCGAGCTAGCCGCTCGCGGCGGGCTGGGCGGGCGCCGCCCGAGGCGCGGCGTCAGCCTCGGCGGGCGCCGCCAGCTCGGTGGGGAGGTTGCGGCCGCGCAGCGTCGTGACGCCCTCGCGGCGCCAGCGCTCGCGCTCGTCGGGCGCGGCCCACTCCAGCGCCCGGGCCGAGGCGAGCACGCGCGCGGGCGTCGCCTGCCGGGCCGCCCGCAGCGCGGCCCCGCCCGGGTCCTCGATTTCGACCGGCGCGCCGAACAGGCACAGCGCCCCGTCCCCCTCGAACTTGTTGACCAGCCCGCCGCAATCGTGCACCACCTCGACCACCAGCGAGAAGAAGCGGTTGAGCAGCCCCACCACCTCGGTGGCCGAGCGCTGCGAGGCCAGCGCGGTGGACCCCGTCAGGTCCACGAACAGGGCGGCTGCGTGGCGGACCTCGCCGCCCAGCTCGATCCCGCGCTCCAGGGCCTCGCGGGCCACCTCCTCGCCCACGTGCCGGCCGAACAGGTCGCGCAGGCGCTGGTGCTCGCGCAGGCCGGAGACCATGCGGTTGAAGCCCGCCTGGACGAGTCCCACCTCGCTGGCGTCGTCCACCGGGATCTCGACGTCGAGCCGCCCGCCCTCCACCGCCCCCAGCGCGTCGCGCACCGAGTGCAGCGGCTCGGCCACCGACTTGGCGGCCATGGCGATGGCCAGGAGACCGGCGGCCAGCGTCGCCAGGCCCAGGAACAGGACGGTGGCGGCCACCCGGGTGGCGGACATCGAGGCGCCCGAGATGACGCTGGCGGCCAGCACCACCGCGCCCACGATCGGCACGGCCGTGGTGAACCCCCAGGCCATCAGCAGCCGCCCGGTCACGCCGGGCTGCGCGGGCCGGGCCGGTGGCCCCGCGGCCAGGGCCCGCGCCGTGATCGGGCGCAGCACGCGCTCGGTCATCAGGTAGACGACGGCGCAGGTGGTGGCCCCGCCCAGGATCGCCGTCGTGATCACCAGCGCGGCCAGCCCGCCCGAGAAGGCGGCGTTCAGCGCGCCGAACACGACCGCGGCGCCCAGCCACAGCGCCGCGCTCACCTTCACCTGCCGGGCGGGATAGCGCAGGACCAGCCACCGCTCGCGGTCGGTCGGGGGGCGGCGGGCCTCGAGCCAGCGCAGGGTGGGCAGCGCCACCAGCGTGCTCAGGAACGCGCCCGCCACCATCGACGCCGGCAGGTAGATGGCGAACGCCACCTCGTTGAGCATCCGGACATGGCCGGGGTGGTGCAGCGCAGGCAGCGACGGCGGCAGGACCCAGAACATGAAGACGAAGACGTCGATCGCGCCCGTGAAGTTGGCCACGGGGACCAGCAATCCCAACCGGCGCAACGCTCGCCCCTCCTCGCCGCCCAGCCCGCTGCCCGGCGGCCGTCGCGTCCGCCGGAGCGCCTCGCGCCACGGTGCCTCCGCCATCGCCCCCACAGGGTACGGCAGGCGCTCTGGTCGAAGGTGCGCTCGTCCGCCTAGCCCCGCCGCACCAGGCGGCCGACGGCGGCCATCAGCTCCTCGGTCCGCTCGTCCCGGGCGCCGGCGGGCCCCTCGAGGATGCAGTGGCGGGCGTGGTCGTCGGCCAGGCCGAGCGCGACCTTGTCCAGCGCCGCCTGCACGGCCGCGATCTGGAGCAGGACGTCGGGACACCAGCGGTCCTCGTCGATCATCCGCTGCACGCCCCGGACCTGGCCCTCGATCCGGCGCAGGCGCTGGTGGAGCTGGTCCCTGGTGGCGGCGTAGCCGCGGTCCGGCGGTTGCGTGGGCATCGGCCCAGCATACCCCCAGGGGGTTAGGACTCCCGGACCGCCAGCCGCCGGTCGGAGCCCACGCCCAGCGTCAGGCGCCCGGCCAGCAGATCGAGGAGCTCGGCGCCCACCAGCTCCCGCCGCCAGCCCCTGAGCACCGGCAGCTCGGGCGACCCTCCCCGGCGGACGTCCGCCACCAGCCGGGTCAGCTCGGGCGAGGTGGCGATGAGCTGTGCCGCCACCCCGCTGGCCTGCGAGCGGTGGCGCACCAGCGCCTGGGCCAGCGCCACCAGCGGAGCGTCGTCGGGATGGGGCGCGACGCCGCCCTCGGCGGGCGGCGGCGCCTCGCGCTCGCGCCCGCGCTCGATCGCCTCCAGCAGCTCGCGATGGCGGCGGTGCAGGGTGGCCTCGGGCAGTCCCCGGATCGAGTCCAGCTCGTCCCGCGAGTCGGGCCGGCGGCGGGCGAGCTCCACCAGGACGTGGTCGGGCAGCAGCGAGGTCGCCGCCCGGTCCGCCTCCCGCGCCGCCCCCTCGCGCCACTCCACCAGCTCGCGGGCCACCGCCCGCTGCGCGGGCTTGAGCCGGTCGACCCGGGGGTCGCCGCGGGCGTACTCGAGCTGCTCCGGGGTGAGGGGGCGCCGGTCCCACTGGGTGAACGCCTCCCCGCCGGGCAGCGACGTCCCGAGCACCTTCCGCACCAGCTGCTTGTAGCCCTCCTGCGTCCCGAAGCCCACGAAGCCGGCGGCGACCTGGGTGTCGAACACGTTGGTGACGTCCGTGCGCCAGGTGCGGCGCAGGATCGCCACGTCCTGACGGCCGGCGTGGACGATCACCTCGACGGCGGGATCGGCGAGCGCCGCCGCCAGGGGCGCCGGGTCCGGGGCGTCGTCGGCCAGCGGATCGAGCACCTCGGTGCGCACGCCGCCGTCCGCGGTCTCGTCGGGCACCGCCACCTGGGCCAGGCAGAGCATGGCCCGATACCGGCGCTCGGACATGAACTCGGTGTCGATCGCGAGGCGCCCGGCGCCCCGCGCCTGCTCGGCGATCTCGGCGACCACGGCGCGAGAATCTACCCCGGTAGGCTGATGGGTGATGCGCATGAGGCTCGGACCCCACGGGTAGTCCGCCACCGTGACCGACGACCCCCAGACCCCCCCGGCCGAGACGATCGACGACCGCGAGGCGGCCGTGCTCGCCCTGCTGGCCCGGGGCGAGGAGCGCAGCTGCGTCGAGGCCTCCGAGATCGACGAGATCGCCCAGCGCTTCGAGCTGCTGCCCGACGAGGTGGCCGACATCGAGGACCGGGTCGAGGCCCGCGGGCTGGAGATCCGCGACGACTGCGGCCGGGCCGCGGCCGAGCCCGCCCGCTACACCAATTCCGAGCTCGCCGGCAACACCACCGACACCCTCCAGCTCTTCCTCAATGAGGCTGCGCGCTACCCGCTGCTGCGCCCGGAGGAGGAGATCGAGCTGGCCAAGCGCGTGGAGCGCGGCGACCTGGCGGCCAAGGACCGGATGGTCAACAGCAACCTGCGCCTGGTGGTGTCGATCGCCCGCCGCTATCAGGGCGTGGGCGACCTGTGCCTGCTCGACCTCATCCAGGAGGGCGTCCTGGGCCTCATCCGGGCGGTGGAGAAGTTCGACTGGCGCAGGGGTTTTCGGTTCTCGACCTACGCCACGCTGTGGATCCGCCAGGCGATCCAGCGGGGGCTGGCCGATCGCGGTCGCATGATCCGGCTGCCGGTCAACGTGGCCCAGCGCGAGCGCAAGATCGCCACGGTGGAGCGCCAGCTGTCCACCCAGCTGGGGCGCGCCCCCACTCCGGAGGAGATCGCGGAGGCGGCGGAGCTGCCGGTGGCCCAGGTGGCCGAGCTGCAGGACGTCGCCCGCACGGTGACCAGCCTCGACGTCCCGGTGGGCGACGAGGAGGACACCGCGCTGGGCGCGCTGCTGCCCTCGGACACCGCGTCCCCGGAGGAGGAGGTCCAGATCGACCTGGCCGAGGACGTGGTCCGGCGCACGGTGGAGGAGCTCCCGGAGCGCGAGCGCGACGTCATCAAGCTGCGCTTCGGCCTCAACGGCGACCGCGAGCCGCTCCCGCTCACCCAGGTGGGCCAGCGGGTGGGCGTGTCCGCCGAGACCGTGCGCGAGATCGAGAAGCGGGCGCTCTCCCACCTGGCGCTTCGGCGCGAGCTGGACGCCCTGCGCGACGCGGCCTAGCCATGCCCACCAATCCGCTCCCGCCCAGCCTGGCCGAGGTGGTCAACCGGGCCGTCGACGTGGTCGACCCCGAGGGCGCCAACGACGGGGTGGGCGAGCTGCAGCGCCACCTGGAGGACCGCGACGAGCCGGTGACCGCGATCGACGACGTGGACGAGGTGCTGGCCGAGGCGGCGGGGACCGTCGATCCGGAGGGCGAGGACCCCGAGGTGGTCATGGCCGTGGCCGTCGCCAGCTACCTGGCCCGCCGGCGCGACGAGCTCGACGACGTCCCGGAGGACATCCTGCGCCTGGCGGCGCGGGCAGAGCTCGGCCGCCACCCGCCGACCCACGTGGCCGACTGGCTGGCCGCGCAGGGCGTCCACTGAATCCCACGGCGCCCCCGCGGTCGCCTACGCTTGCGGCGTGGAAGTCGCGCGGCCGCACCTCAAGCACCCGCCCGTGCGCAACGTCGACATCGGCGGCTTGCAGGACACGTTCCTGGTGTCCGCGGTGGCCACCATCCTGGTCATCCGCCTCCAGCTGTGGCTGACCAACTACCCGCAGCTGGGCGGGGGGAAGCTGCACATCGCCCACCTGCTGTGGGGCGGGTTCGGCATGCTGATCGCGCTGATCCTGCTGCTGTCGTACGTGGGGCGTTCGCTGCGCGTGCCCGCGGCGGTGCTGGGCGGCATCGGCTTCGGGTTCTTCATCGACGAGCTGGGCAAGTTCGTCACCTCCGACAACGACTACTTCTACAAGCCCGCCGCGGCGATCATCTACATCGTCTTCGTCCTCATCTTCCTGGGCACCCGGGCGATGCGGCGGCGCCGCGGGTTCACCGCCCGCGAGTACCTGGTCAACGCGATGGACCTGGCCACCGACGCGGCGCGCCACGACTTCGACGTGCGCGAGAAGCACCGGGCGCTGGCGATGATCGACCAGTGCGACCCGTCCGACCCGCTGGTGGAGCCGCT
>VAXS01000127.1 GCA_005883255.1 Actinomycetota bacterium
GGACCGGGCGTTGGGCGCGCGCGCCGGCATCGCCCGCTTCGGCCAGGCGATCGTGCCCATGGACGAGGCCCTGGCCACCTGCGCGATCGACGTCTCCGGCCGCCCGTTCTGCGCCTTTGCCGCCGCGCTGCCGCCGGGCGCGATCGCCGGGTTCGACCACGAGGAGGCGGAGGAGTTCTTCCGGGCCGTGTCCGCCACCGCCAAACTGACGCTGCACCTGCGCGTGGACACGGGGACCAACGCCCACCACATGATCGAGGCGGCGTTCAAGGCGTTCGCCCGCGCGCTGCGCGACGCCGTGGCGCTGGACCCGACCGAGGCCGGCGTGCCCAGCACCAAGGGGACGCTGACGTGAGCGGAGCGAAGCGGAGCGGTCACGACGGGCCGGAGGCCCGGCGTCTGTATCGAGAGCGCCGACTGGACGGAGGCGCAAGGTGACCCTGCCAGCGATCGCCGTCCTGGACTACGGCATGGGCAACCGGCGCTCGGTGGAGAAGGCGCTGGAGCGCGTGGGCGCCCGGCCGCGGATCACGCGCCAGCCCGACGACGTGCGGGCGGCCGACGGGCTGGTGGTGCCCGGCGTGGGGGCGTTCCCCGAGGCCATGCGCCGGCTGCGCGAGCTGGGGCTGGACGGGCTGGTCCGCGAGCGGCTGGACGCCGGCGGCCCGGTGCTGGGCATCTGCCTGGGGATGCAGCTGCTGTTCGAGCGCTCCTCCGAGCACGAGGGCGCTGAAGGCCTCGCCCTCCTCCTGGGCGAGGTCACCCGCCTGCAGACCCACGGCCTGCGCCTCCCGCACATCGGCTGGAACCTCGTCCGCTTCCAGCGACCCTCGTCGCTGACGGCCGGACTGCCGGAGGCGTGCGCCTTCTACCACGTGCACACGTTCGCGCCCCGGCCGGCCGACGAGGGCGACGTGCTGGGCGTCGCGGAGTACGGCGAGCCATTCGCCTCGGTGGTGGCGCGCGATCCGCTGTTCGGGGTGCAGTTCCACCCCGAGAAGTCCTCGGTCCACGGGCTGCGGCTGCTGGAGAACTTCGCGGCGATCTGCGCGCGCGTCGCGGCGTGATCCTCTATCCCGCGATCGACATCCTCGATGGCCGGGCGGTACGCCTGCGCCGTGGCGACTTCGAGGCGCCCACCGTGTACCGCGACGACCCGGTGGACGCGGCCCGGGACTGGGTGGAGGGCGGCGCGCGCTGGCTGCACGTGGTCGACCTCGACGGGGCGCGCGCCGGCCACCCGGTCAACTTCGCCGCGCTGGAGCGCATCTCTCGGGACCTGGGGGTGCCGGTGCAATGCGGCGGGGGCCTGCGCTCCCTCGAGGACATCGACGCCGCGCTGGCGGCGGGAGCGGCCCGGGCGGTGGTGGGGACCGCCGCCTACCGCGACCCCGAGCTCCTGGCCGCGGCCGTCGCCGCCCACGGCGACGCGCTGGCGGTGGCGGTGGACGTGCGTGCGGGACGGGTGTCGGTGGCCGGCTGGACCGAGGACGCCGGCGAGCCGCCCGCCGAGACGCTGGCGCGGCTGGGGAGCCTGGGAGTGGCGACGTTCGTGTACACGGACGTGGAGCGCGACGGGATGCTGGAGGGACCGGACGTGGGCGCGGTGGCCGACCTGGCCGCCGGCGCCGGCGCCGGCGCCCGGATGGTGTACTCGGGCGGCGTCGGGCGGCTGGACGACCTTGAGGCGCTGGCCGCCCTGCCGCTGGACGGCGTGATCGTGGGAAAGGCGCTCTACGAGGGCCGCTTCACCGTGGCCGAGGCCCAGGCGGTCCTGGACGGCGCGGAGCCGGGCCCCGGCGCCGGCTAGCCTGCGCCGATGCACTTCAAGCGGGTCATCCCCTGCCTGGACGTCGACGCCGGGCGCGTGGTCAAGGGCACGCGGTTCGTCGAGATCCGCGACGCCGGCGACCCGGTGGAGCTGGCCGCCCACTACGACGCGGGCGGGGCCGACGAGCTGGTGTTCCTGGACATCACCGCCACCCACGAGAAGCGCGACACGATGGTGCAGCTGGCCCGGCGCACCGCCGACAACGTGTTCGTGCCGTTCACGATCGGCGGCGGGATCCGGGGCGTGGACGACGCCCAGGCCGTGCTCGACGCCGGCGCCGACAAGGTCTCGGTGAACTCGGCCGCGGTGGCGCGACCCGGGCTGGTCGACGAGCTGGCGGAGGTGTTCGGCGCCCAGTGCGTGGTGCTCGCCATCGACGCCCAGCGCCGGCCCGGCGGCGGCGCAGCCGACGGCTGGGAGGTCTTCGTGGCCGGCGGGCGGACGCCGACCGGACGCGACGCCGTGGCCTGGGCGCGGGAGGGCACCGAGCGGGGCGCGGGGGAGGTCCTGCTCACCAGCATGGACCGCGACGGCACCCGCGACGGCTACGACCTCGAGCTCACCGAGGCCGTGGGCCGGGCGGTGGACGTCCCGGTGATCGCCTCGGGCGGCGCCGGCGAGCTCGAGCACCTGGTGGAGGGGATCGAGGCCGGCGCCGACGCGGTGCTGTGCGCCTCGATCTTCCACTACGGCCGCTACACCATCGCGCAGGCCAAGGAGCGGCTGGCGGCGGCGGGGATCCCGGTCCGGCCGTAGCGCGTGGACGCGCCGCCCGCCTCCGAGCTAGCCGCCCGCCTGCGCGCGCAGCCGCGCACCGCCCGCGTGGCCGATGCCTTCGCCGACGTCGCGGGCTCGCACCTGGTGGGCGGAGCGGTGCGCGACCTGCTCCTGGAGCGCGCGGAGCCCGTCGACCTGGACGTGGTGGTGGAGGGCGACCCCGCCCCCGCCGCGCGCGCGGCGGCCGAGCGGCTGGACGGCGCGCTGCAGGTCGAGCACGAGCGCTTCGGCTCGGCCACGGTCGAGGCCGAGGACCTCCGCCTGGACGTGGTCATGGCCCGCGCCGAGTCCTACCCGGCGCCGGGCGCGCTGCCGGAGGTGCGGCCGGGCAGCCTGGAGGACGATCTGGCGCGCCGCGACTTCACCGTCAACGCGATCGCCGTGGCGCTGACCGCGTCGGCGCTGGGCACGCTCCACGCCTACCCCGGCGCGCTCGAGGACCTCGACGAGCGGGTGCTGCGCGTCCTGCACCTCGGCTCGTTCGTCGACGATCCCACGCGGCTGCTGCGCCTGGTGCGCTACGCCGCCCGCCTGGACTTCGAGCCCGACGAGCGCACCGACGCCCTGGCCCGGGACGCGATCGCCGCGGGCGCCCTGGGCACCGTCTCGGCGGCGCGCGTGGGGGACGAGCTGCGGCTGCTGGTGGCGGAGCCCACCGCGCTGGCCGCGCTGGCCCGGGCCCGGGCGCTGGAGCTGCACACGGCGCTGCACCCCGACTTCGACCCCCGCCCGGACCTGGCGCAGCGCGCGCTGGAGCTCCTGCCTCCCGACGGCCGCGACGACCTCGTGGTGCTGGCCGCCGGGTGCACGCGCTTCGAGGCCGACGAGCTGGGCGGGTGGCTGGACGCCCTGGAGCTCACCGCCGCCGAGCGGGACACGGTGGTGGCCGCCGCGCTGGATGCCGAGACCCTGGCCGAGCAGCTGCGCCACGCCCACCGGGCCTCCCAGATCGGCGCCATCGCCCGCGCCCATCCCGTGGAGGAACTGGCGGTGGCGGGCGCGCTGGGCGCCGCCGAGCCCGTGCGCCGGTGGCTGGACGACCTGCGCCACGTGCGCCTCCAGATCACCGGCGACGACCTGCTGGCGGCCGGCGTGCCCGAGGGACCCGCGGTCGGCGTGGGACTGGACGCCGCGCTGGACGCCAAGCTCGACGGAGAGGCGAGCGGCCGCGACGCGGAGCTGCGGATCGCCCTCCGGGCCGCGGGCCCACCCCCCGGGTAGCATCCGCCGGCGATGGCGGCCAATCCGAACGCGCTGCAGTGGGACGGCGGCGCCGGCCACTACGAGGTCTACTACCTCTCCGCCACCGATCGCGCCACCGGCTGCGGCCTGTGGATCCGCTACACGATGGTGGCGCCCGAGGCGGGCGCCGGGGAGCCCACGTGCTCGCTGTGGTTCATGGCGATGGACCCCGAGCGCCGGGAGGTGCTCGGGCGCAAGAGCTCGTGGCCCGCGTCGGCCCTGAGCTCCGTCCCGGAGCCGTTCGAGCTGCGGATCGACGACGCCCTGCTCACCGACGCCGGGATGGCCGGCGAGTTCGAGGACGTCTCCTGGGACCTGCGCTGGACCTCGCACCTGCCGCCCGCCGAGCCCGTCCACCCGCTGCTGCGCCGGGCCCGCCTGGCCAAGACGGTGCTGGTGGTGCCCCATCCCGACCTGGAGCTGGAGGGGAGCGTGAGCTTCCCGGGCCGCGAGCTGCGACTGGCGGGGGCGCGGGGAGGCCAGGCGCACCTGTGGGGCTCGAAGCACGCTTCGCGCTGGGCCTGGACCCACTGCAACGACTTCGAGTCGCTGGAAGGCGAGCCCCGCCCGGGCAGCTTCTTCGAGGGCGTGTCGGTGTTCGTCCCCCGCCTGGGACGCGAGCTCGGCCCCAACACCCCGATCGTGGGGAGGTTCGGGGGCGAGGACTTCTCCTCCACGGGGCCGCTCCAGGTCACCCGCACCGACAGCCGCTTCGGGCTCACCAGCTGGCAGGTGGAGGCGCGCGGGGGCGAGCGCAGGGTGGTGGCCGACGTCGACGCGGACCGCGAGCAGCTGGTGGGCGTCACCTACCACGATCCCGACGGGGACCAGGCCTACTGCTACAACAGCGAGACCGCCACCATGCGCGTGCGCGTGTGGCGCCGGGACCGCACGGTGGGGGAGGGCTGGCGCCTGGAGGAGGAGCTGGTGGCGCCCGGCCGGGCCCACTTCGAGTACGCGCAGCGCGAGCCGGTGCCCGACCTGCGGCTGCAGGTCACGTGAGGCTGGCCCCGCCGTTTCGCGCCCAGGGCGACCACATCGCCGTCGACCTACCCGGCGCGCGGGCGCTGTTCACCACCCGGCGGGGCGGTGTGTCCGAGGGCCCCTACACGTCCCTCAACCTCGGGCTGTGGACCGAGGACGAGTCCGAGCGGGTCCACGCCAACCGCCGCCGGGTCGCCGACCTGGCGGGCGGGCGCCTGGCGCAGGGCCGGCAGGTCCACGGCGCCGGCGTCCGGCGGGTGGCCGAGTCCGGCGAGGTGGGAGAGATCGCGCCGGCCGACGGCCAGGCCACCGCGCTGCCGGGCGTGGCGCCGACCGTCCTGGTCGCCGACTGCCTGCCGATCGCGCTGGCCGCCCCCGGCGTCGCGGCCATGCTGCACGCCGGCTGGCGCGGGCTGGCGGCGGGGATCGTGGAGGAGGGCGTGGCGGCGGTGTGCCAGCTGGCCGGCGGGCCGCCGGCCGCGGCCGCGATCGGGCCCGGGGCCGGGGGCTGCTGCTACGAGGTGGGCGAGGACGTGCACGCCGCGCTGGGCGGGGAGGGCCGCCGGGGCCGCAACCTCGACCTCAAGGCCATCGCCCGCGCGCGTCTGGAGGCGGCCGGCGTGCCCGAGGTGCACGACGTGGGCCTGTGCACGATCTGCGGCGATCCCGAGCTGTTCTTCTCGCACCGGCGCGACGGCGGCGTCACCGGCCGCCAGGCGGGCGTGGTGTGGCGGACCTGAGCGAGAACGTGGCCGCGGTGCGGCGCGAGATCGCCGAGGCCGCCGCCCGGGCCGGACGCGACCCCGAGGAGGTGGAGCTGTGCGCGGCCACCAAGTACCTCCCGGTGGAGGAGATGGGCGCCCTGGCCGACGCCGGCATCGAGCTGGTGGGCGAGAACCGCCAGCAGGACCTGGCGGCCAAGCACGAGCGCTGGGGCGAGCGCTTCGCCTGGGACTTCATCGGCCATCTCCAGAGCCGCAAGGTCAAGGCCGTGCTGCCGTACGTCCGGCTCATCCACTCGGTGGCCACCGACTCGGTCCTGGCCCAGCTCGAGCGCCACGCCGCGCCGGAGACGGAGGTGCTGGTGGAGGTGAACGTGGCGGGCGAGCCGGGCAAGGGCGGCGTGGCACCGGCCGACCTCGCCGACTTCATCGCCCGCTGCCCGGTGCGCGTGGTGGGCCTGATGACCATGCCTCCGATCGCGGAGGAACCCGAGGTCAGCCGGCCGTATTTCGCCGCGCTGCGGGAGCTGGCCGCCGAGCATCGGCTGGGCCGGCTCTCGATGGGCACGACCCAGGACTTCGGGGTCGCCGTGGAGGAGGGCGCGACCATCGTGCGCGTCGGAACACGCCTGTACCGGGCATAATGTCGTGCGTGCAGGGAAATGTCCCCTGCACGCGAACCAGACAGCGCTATGGCCTTCCGCGACACCTGGCACCGCGCCCTCGTCTACTTCGGGCTGGCCGAGGACCACGAGGAATATCTCGAGGAGGTCCCCGCCACCGGCCCGCCCGAGGCGGAGCTGGAGGACCGCTACCGCGAGCGCCCCAACGTCCGCCGGCTCGGCCGCCGCCGCCGCGACGAGATCGACGACATCTTCGCCGACGATCCCGCGGCCGAGCGGCGCACCAACGTCCTGCGCTCGGTGCCGGGGGGCCGCAACGGGGGGACGATCTCCGACGTCCGGGTCCACCTGGTGATCCCCAAGTCGTTCAACGACGCCCAGCAGGTGGCGGACCGCTTCAAGGACTCGGTCCCGGTCATCCTCAATCTCCAGAGCTCGGACACCGACCTGTCCAAGCGCCTGATCGACTTCGCCAGCGGGCTCACCTACGCGCTCGACGGCGGGATGCAGCGGATCGCCGACAAGGTGTTCCTGCTCACCCCGCGCAACGTCGAGGTGAGCGCGGAGGAGCGCGCCCGTCTCATCGAGAAGGGCTTCTTCAACCAGTCCTGACCGGCGCCCCCCGTGCGCCGTCAACTAGCCTTGGCCGCCATGCAGGTCGGTCTGATCGGAGCCGGGAACATGGCGCGTGCGCTCGCTCGCGGCTGGGCCGAGCCGGTGCTGTGTGCCGACCCCCTGCCCGGGCGGGCGGCCGAGCTGGCGAGCGAGGTGGGCGGGGAGGCGCTGGACTCCAATCGCGCCGTGGCCGAGCGGGCCGACGTCGTCGTCCTCTGCCACAAGCCCGCGCAGCTGGAGGAGGTCGCGCGGGAGCTCCAGGGCGCGGCCCGGATCGTGGTCTCGATCCTGGGCGGCCGATCGCTGGCCGACGTCGAGGCGGCCTACCCGGACACGCCGGTGGTGCGGCTGATGCCCAACACCGCGGTGGAGGTCCGCCGGGGGGTGATCTGCTACGTGGCCGGGGGAGGCGTGGACGCCGAGCTGGACGGACAGCTGCGCGAGCTTGTCGGCCGCCTGGGGATCGTCGTCGGAGTCGAGGACCGGCTGATCGACGCCGCCACCGGGATCAACGGCGTGGCGCCCGCCTACGTGGCGCTGATCGTCGAGGCCTGGTCGGACGCCGCCGTGAAGGCCGGGCTGCCGGCCGACCTGGCCACCCGCATGGCGATCGAGTCGGCGCTGGGCTCCCTGGAGCTGCTGCGGGCGCGCGACCAGGACACGCTGGCCGTCCGGCGCGCCGTGACCTCGCCCGGCGGCATCACGGCCCGCGGGCTGGCCGCCCTGGAGCGGGCGGGCGTGCGGGCGGCGTTCGTGGACGCCATGGACGCGGTCACGGAGCGGGCGCGCTCGTGACCGTCCTGGCCACCACCCGCACCGACATCGCGGGCTACGTCGACGCGATCTTCCTCGTCTACTCGCTGCTGATTGTCGTCTACGTCCTGCTGTCGATGATCTTCTCGCTGGGGGCCCGCGTCCCGTACTCGCGGTTCACCGATGCGATCCTCACGTTCCTCCGCGACGTCTCCGAGCCGTTCCTGGGCATCTTCCGCAGATTCATCCCGCTGATCGGGCCCCTGGACCTCAGCCCGCTGGTGGGTCTGATCGTCCTGAACATCGTGCGGGTGATCGTGGTCAACGCCATCCACGGCTGATGGCCCGCGCCTGGGCGCGCGCGGCCGCGGTCGTGCTCGCGGTCGTGGTCGTCGACCAGGTGAGCAAGGCGCTCGTCCGCGACCAGATCCCGCGCGGGGACCGGCGGGGGGTGATCCCGGGCGTCGACCTGGTGGACGTGCGCAACCGGGGCATCGCCTTCGGGCTGCTGGACGGGCGCAGCGTCGCGCTCACCGTGCTGGTGGCGGCCGCGCTGGGCCTGCTGGTGTTCTACTTCGCCCTGCACTCGACCCGGCCGCTGCTGTGGCTGGCCACCGGGCTGCTGCTGGGCGGGGCCCTGGGCAACCTGCTGGACCGGCTGCGCGACGACGCCGTGACCGACTTCATCGACCTGCCGCTGTGGCCGGCCTTCAACCTGGCCGACGTGTCGATCACCGCCGGGGTGCTCGTGCTGCTGGCGGCGCTGGAGATGGGACGGGAGGATGCCCGAGCGCCTTGACGTACCCGCCGGGGCCGCCGGCGAGCGCCTGGACGCGTTCCTGGCCGGTCCGCTGGGCTCCCGCGCCCGCGCGCAGCGCCTGATCGACCAGGGCCGGGTGCTGGTGGACGGTCGCGCGCGGCCCAAGCGCCACCGGCTCGCCGGGGGCGAGCGCCTGACCGTCGCCACCGACGAGGCGGGCGCGGGCGCCGAGGCCGAGCGTCCGCCGGCGCCGTTCCGCGTCGCCTTCGAGGACGAGCACCTGCTGGTGGTGGACAAGCCCGCGGGGGTGGTGGTCCACCCCGCGCGGGGCCACCGCAGCGGGACCCTGTCGCAGGCGCTGGCCGGGCGGGCCGCGGGCGGCGCCGACGCCGAGCGGGCGGGGATCGTCCATCGCCTGGACCGCGACACCTCGGGGCTGCTGGTGGTGGCCAAGTCCGAGGAGGCGCACCGCGCCCTGCGCGCCCAGCTGGCGGCCGGGCGGATGCGCCGCGAGTACCTGGCGCTGGTGGAAGGCCGGCCGCCGGCCCGGACCGGCACCATCGAAGCGCCCCTGGGCCGCGACCGCCGCGTGCGCACGCGCGTGTCGATCGACACCGACGCGCCGCGGGAGGCCGTCACCCACTTCGAGATCGAGCGGGCCCTGCCCACCTCGACGCTGCTGCGCGTGCGCCTGCAGACCGGCCGTACCCACCAGATCCGCGCCCACCTGCGGGCGATCGGCCATCCGGTGGTCGGGGACCAGGAGTACGGCCGGGCCGGCCTGTTCGGTCTCCAGCGCCAGTTCCTGCACGCGACGCGGCTGGCGTTCGCCCACCCGCTCGGCGGCCCGCCGGTGGACGTCACGTCGCCGCTGCCGGCTGACCTGGCGGAGGCGCTGGCCCGGGCGGAGCGAGCCGCCGTTTAACAGGCGCGGGGGCGGCCCGTCCACAGCCGCCCCGCCGCGCTCGCACCGGTCGCAACCGACCGGTACCCGAGAGCCGCTCCACCGGAGGTAGGGGAAGGGCGGAACCGGCTGCTCAATGCACCAAACGCAGGGGCGCCCCCGAACTTGCGTAGAATCGCCGCAAGTCGTCAAATCGGCCCCGCCGGGAACCCCGGCCGCGGCCCTGCCCGGCGCTCCAGGCGCCGGGTTCGCGGGCGGTCCGGCGGGCGAGGAACACACAGAAGGGAACATCACCGTGGCTCAGGTAGGCATCAGGGAGCTCCTGGAGGCCGGCGTGCACTTCGGCCACCAGACCCGCCGCTGGAATCCCAAGATGCGCCGCTTCATCTTCGGCGAGCGCGACGGGATCTACATCGTCGACCTCCTCAAGACCGAGGCGCTGCTGCACAAGGCCGAGGAGTTCGCCACCGACCTGGCCCGGCGGGGAGGGACCATCCTCTTCGTCGGGACCAAGAAGCAGGCCCGCGACGCCGTCAAGGAGGTGGCCGAGAGCGCGGGCATGCCCTACGTCAACCATCGCTGGCTGGGCGGGCTGCTCACCAACTTCAACACGATCAACCGCCGCATCAAGCGCCTGCACGACCTCGAGCGCTACGCCTCCGACGGGCAGCTCGAACTGCTGCCCACCCGCGAGCGCATCAAGGCCCAGGCCGACCTGGAGAAGCTCCAGGCCAACCTGGGCGGCGTCAAGGACATGCAGCGCGTGCCCGACGCCATGTTCGTGATCGACCTCAAGACCGAGGCCATCGGCGTGCGCGAGGCCCAGCGCCTGCGCGTCCCGATCATCGGGCTGGTGGACACCAACTGCGACCCCGAGGGAATCGACTACGTGATCCCCGGGAACGACGACGCGATCCGCTCCTGCACGCTGATCGCCCACGCCATCGGCGACCCGGTGGCCGAGGGCCACAACCGATTCCGCGCCGAGGAGGAGCGCGCCCGGCGCGAGCGCGAGGAGCAGGAGCGCCGCGAGGCCGAGGAGCGCGCCCGGCGCGAGGAGGAGGAGCGCCTGCGCCGGGAGGCTGTGGAGGCAGAGGCGGCCGCCGCGGCGGCCGCCGCCGAGAGCGGCGAGCAGCCGCGGCCCGCCGAGCCGGCGGCGGGGGCGCCCGCGGCCAGCGAGGAGGGGGCCTGATGGCCGAGGTCGCCGCGCGCGAGGTCAAGGCGCTGCGCGACCGCACCGGCGCCGGGATGATGGAGTGCAAGGCGGCGCTCCAGGAGTCCGGCGGCGACCTGGACAAGGCGGTCGAGATCCTGCGGGTCAGGGGGCAGGCGCGGGCGGCCAAGCGGGGCGAGCGCGCCGCCGGCGAGGGCGTGGTCCAGAGCTACATCCACGCCAACCACCAGGTGGGCGTGATCGTCGAGGTGGACTGCGAGACCGACTTCGTGGCCCGCAGCGACGAGTTCGTCTCGTTCGCGCGCGACGTGGCCCTGCACGTCGCCGGCAGCCCGGGCGTGCGCTGGGTCTCCGAGGACGAGGTGCCCGACGACGAGCGCGACGCCGAGCTCCGGGTCCTGGCCGACCAGGCCGCCCAGGAGGGCGGCGACAAGCCCGAGGAGGTGCGCCGGCGGATCGCGGAGGGTCGCCTGGGCAAGTGGCTGGACGAGGTCGTGCTGCTGCGCCAGGCGCACGTCAACGCCGACCGCCACGACGGGAAGACGATCGAGGAGCTGCGGGCCGAGCTGTCGGCCAAGACGGGGGAGAACGTCGTGATCCGCCGCTTCGCGCGGTTCGCCGTCGGCGAGGCCTGATGGCCGTCGCGCCCGTCTTCCAGCGGGTCCTGCTGAAGCTGTCGGGCGAGGCCCTGATGGGCGACCTCGAGTACGGGGCCGATCCCGACCGCATCCGCGCCATCGCCGCCGCGATCGCGCGCATCCACGCGCGCGGGGTGGAGGTGGCGATCGTGGTGGGCGCCGGCAACATCTACCGGGGCATGGCGGCCGCCGCGGCCGGGATGGACCGGGCCACCGGCGACTACATGGGGATGCTGGCCACGGTGCTCAACGCGCTCGCCCTCCAGGACGCGTTGGAGAAGCAGGACGTGGACACCCGCGTCCAGTCGGCCCTGACGATCTCCGAGGTGGCCGAGCCCTATATCCGCCGCCGGGCGATGCGCCACCTGGAGAAGGGGCGCGCGGTGATCTTCGCCGCCGGCACCGGCAACCCGTTCTTCACCACGGACACCGCCGCCGCCCTGCGCGCCTCGGAGATCCACGCCGAGGCGATCCTGATGGCCAAGAACGGGGTGGAGGGGGTCTACACCGCCGACCCGGCCCACGATCCCCAGGCGGAGTTCATCCCCCAGCTCACGCACATGGACGCGATCCAGCGCCGCCTGCGCGTGATGGATGCCACGGCGCTGACGCTGTGCATGGAGAACAGCGTCCCGCTCTACGTCTTCAACATGGACGACGAGGACAACATCGACAAGATAGTTTCCGGCGAACGTGTGGGCACGCTGGTGAGATCTCGGCTCCCGAGCCCCGCCTACTTTCGGTCCAGCCCTACGACCGCAACTCGATCAAGGCGATCGAGAAGGCGATCCTGGAGTCCGACGTGGGGCTGACGCCCAACAACGACGGGCAGCTGATCCGCCTGGCCGTGCCCGAGCTGACCGAGGAGCGCCGCCGGGAGATGGTCAAGGTGGTCCACGGGATCGCCGAGGAGGGCCGGGTGGCGATCCGCAACATCCGCCGCGACGTCATGCACGACCTGCGCGAGCTCAAGAGCGAGGGCGAGGTCGGGTCCGACGACGAGCACCGCGCCGAGGGCGAGCTGCAGAAGCTCACCGACCAGAAGGTCTCCGAGCTCGAGGCGCTGATGCACAACAAGGAAGCGGAGATCCTCGAGGTGTGACCGCCCCCGAGGACGGTCCTCGGTACGTCGCGATCATCACCGACGGCAACGGGCGCTGGGCGCAGGCGCGCGGGCTGCCGGTCATCGAGGGGCACCGCGCGGGCGCCGACGCGGTCAAGGCCCGGCTGCGCGACGCGGTGGACCTGGGGGTGCGCGAGCTCACCGTGTACTCGTTCTCGACCGAGAACTGGTCGCGCTCGCGCGAGGAGGTGGAGGGGCTGATGGCGATGTTCGCCGAGCGCATCGACGCCGAGACGCCCGAGATGGACGAGGAGGGGGTGCGCATCCGCTTCATCGGCCGCCGCGAGGGGGTGGGGCCCGAGCTGCTGGAGCGCATGGACTGGGCCCAGCGCACCACGGGCGAGAACCGGCGGATCACGCTGTACGTGGCCTTCAACTACGGCGGCAGGGCGGAGATCCTGGACGCAGCGCGAAATTTCCCCGGGGGAGACGAAGACGACTTTCGCCAGCGCCTGTACGCGCCCGACATGCACGATCCCGACCTGATCATCCGCACCAGCGGCGAGCAGCGACTCTCCAACTACCTCATGTGGCAGTCGGCCTACTCCGAGCTGGTGTTCCGCGACGAGCTGTGGCCGGACTTCGACCGGGCGGCGTTCGAGGCCTCGCTGGCCGAGTACGCCGCCCGCCGCCGGCGCTTCGGCGGGCGCTGATGGCCACGCCCGGGCGCCGGCGGCGGCGCGAGCGGTCGGACCTGCGGGGGCGCGTCCTGGCGGCGCTGCCCGCGATCGCCTTCGCGATCTTCATCGTGGCCGAGGGCGGGCTGGTCTTCGCGCTCGGGGTGCTGGCGCTGGGGGTGGTGTGCCTGCACGAGCTCTTCAAGCTGTGGGAGCCGGCCCGGCCGGTCAAGCTCGCCGGCTTCCTGGGGCTGATCGCCCTGGTGCTCGCCGCCCACTACGGCGGACAGTTCCAGGTGCTGCTGATCGAGGTTCTGGTGGTGCCCCTGACGTTCGCGCTGGCGCTCCTGCAGCCGCACCGCTCGGGGATCACGGTCTCGATGAGCCTCACGCTGCTGGCCCTGTGGTGGATCGGGCTGGCGTTCGCGCACGCCGTGCTGCTGCGCGACCTCCCGCATCGAGGGGCTGGTGGCGGGGATCGTCATGACCATCGCCGCCACCTGGTTCGCCGGCCTCTACCAGGACTGGCTCAAGGGCTGGGAGGCGCTGGTGCTGGGCGTGGGGATCGGGCTGGCGGCGCCGGTGGGCGACCTGTTCGAGTCGCTGATCAAGCGCGACGCCGACACCAAGGACACGGGACGCTTCTTCGGCGCCCACGGCGGCGCGCTGGACCGGCTGGACGCGGTGTTCTTCACGATCGTGGCCGGCTACTACATCTGGTTCGCCCTGCGTTAAGGCCGCCTGAGCCCCGTCCATACACTGACGGCCATGCGCCGTGTCCTCGTCCTCGGGTCCACCGGCTCGATCGGCACCCAGGCCCTGCAGATCGTCGAGCGCTCGGCCGAGCTGCAGGTCGTGGGGCTGAGCGCCGAGCGCTCGTGGGAGCGCCTGGTCGAGCAGGCCCGCGCCCACGGCGTGCGCCGGGTGGCGCTGGCCGACCCCGACGCCGCGGCCCGGGCGGCCGAGGCCTGGACGGAGGGGGAGGTCCTGGCGGGCGCCGAGGGGCTGGTGCGCCTGGTGGTCGAGTCCGAGGCCCAGCTGGTCCTCAACGGGCTGGTGGGCGCGGCCGGCCTGGGACCCACGGTGGCCGCGCTGGGCGAGGGGATCGACCTGGCGCTGGCCAACAAGGAGTCGCTGGTGGTGGGCGGGGAGCTCGTCACCCAGCTGGCGGAGGCCACCGGGGCGCAGGTGGTGCCGGTCGACTCCGAGCACTCGGCGCTGCACCAGCTCATCGCCGGCGAGGCGCCGGGCACGGTGGAGCGGCTGGTGCTCACCGCCTCGGGCGGCCCCTTCCGGGGGCGGACGGCGGCCGAGCTCCAGGACGTGACCGTCGAGCAGGCGCTCGCGCACCCCACCTGGGACATGGGCGGCAAGATCACGATCGACTCCGCCACGCTGATGAACAAGGGCCTGGAGCTGATCGAGGCCCACCACCTGTTCGGCACGCCCTACGAGCGCATCGACGTGGTGGTCCATCCGCAGTCGATCGTGCACGCGCTGGTCCACCTCTGCGACGGCGCCACGCTGGCCCACCTGGGGTATCCGGACATGCGAGTACCGATCTCCTACGCGCTGCACCACCCCGATGCGTGCTCAACGCCGCCAATGAGGTGGCCGTGCACGCCTTCCTGGACGGGAGGCTGGGCTTCACCGGCATCCCGGCGGTCATCGAGCGGGCGCTGGAGCGACTGGGGACCGAGCCGGTCCACTCCTTCGAGTCCCTGTACGACGCCGACCGCGCCGCCCGCGAGGCGGCCGCCGAGCTGGTCGAGGTCAAGGGCTCGGCGTGAGCTGGGTCCTCACCATCGCCGGGTTCGCGGCGCTGATCGTGCTGCACGAGTTCGGGCACTTCGCGGTGGCCAAGGCCGTGGGGATGCGCGTCGAGCGCTTCGCGCTGTTCTTCCCGCCGCTCCTGTTCAAGGTCCGCCGGGGGGAGACCGAGTACGGGATCGGCGCGATCCCGCTGGGCGGCTACGTGCGCATCAGCGGGATGAACCCGCACGAGGAGCTGCCGCCCGACGTCGAGCCCCGGGCCTACTTCCGCCAGCCGCCGTGGAAGCGGATCGTGGTCATCGCCGCCGGCCCGGCCATGAACATATTGGTGGCGTTCCTGATCCTGTGGGGGCTGTACTGGGCCAACGGGACGGCCCAGGCCACCAGCACGGTGGCCAAGCAGGGCCTGGCGCCGCCGGCCAGCGCGGTCCTGCGGCCGGGCGATCGCATCGTGGCGGTGGACGGGCACGGGGGCTCGCCCCAGACCATCCACGACGCCATCGCCCGCCACCGCTGCGCCGGCACGCCGCGCGACGGCTGCGTGGCCACCACGCCCGCCCGGGTCACCGTGCGCCGCGCCGGGCGCCTGCTGACGTTCGAGATCCGGCCCCGCTACGACGCGACGCTGGGCTACACCCGGCTGGGCTTCACGTTCGGCACGAAGACGACGCCCGCCGGCCCGCTGCGGGCCGCTCACGTCAGCCTGGACTCGATGTGGCGGGTGACCAAGGGCACCGTGCTGGCGGTGGGCCGGATCTTCAACCCCCAGCAGCGACGGCAGATCTCGGGGGTGGTGGGGACCTCCAAGGTCCTCCAGCAGGAGATCCACTACGACGCGACCCAGGCGCTGGTCGTCCTGGCGATCATCTCGCTCTCGCTGGCGATCGTGAACCTGTTCCCGTTCCTGCCGCTGGACGGGGGCCACATCTTCTGGGCGGTGGCGGAGAAGGTGCGCGGCCGCGCGATCCCGTTCTCGGTGCTCGAGCGCGCGGGCGTCGTGGGCTTTCTGCTGGTGATCCTGCTCTTCGTCATCGGGCTCAGCAACGACATCGACCGCCTGCGCGGCAGCGGCTTCGGACCCCGGTAGGGATTTCGCCCCGGGCGCCGAATCGGGCGTCACAGATACGGGTCGTTCCCCGTTATCGAGCCGAAGGGACTTGAGGAACGGGGCTTTTGGGTCGATGCAAGGAGAGCGATGATGAAGACCCCCGTCGTGCGAGAGATCCGTCGCGCCGGCCGAGCCACGGTCGAGGCGCACCGCAGGCAGGTCGCCCTGGTGACCCGCTCGCTGCTGGCCGTGCCCGAGCGCCGGGGCGGCGCCTGGGACGAGCGCACGCGGACGGACAAGAGCGCCGCCTAGCTTCGCCGCCGCTCCGGTAGCTTTCCCTCCCAGGGCCGAACGAGGGAGGGAGCGAGATGGAACCCACGACCGCGGCACCGGACCGCACCACCGCCACGACGATGGCGGAGGCCTTTCGTCAGACCGTCGAGCGGGTCCCCGACCGGGTGGCGGTGCGAACCGTCGACGACTCGGTCTCGCTCACCTTCGCCCAGCTGCGCGACCGCGTCGACGCCGTGGCGGGCGGGCTGGCGCAGCTCGGCGTCTCGCGCGGCGACACCGTTGCGCTCATGCTCTCCAACCGGCCGGAGTTCCATGTCGTCGACCTGGCCGTGATGACCCTGGGCGCCACGCCGTTCTCGGTCTACATGACCTACGCGCCCGAGCAGATCCAGTACATCGTGGCCGACGCCGGCGCCAAGGTGGCGATCGTCGAGGAGTCCGTGCGCGACCGCTTCCTGGCCGCCCGGGCCGATCTCCCCGAGCTCGAGCACGTCATCACGGTCGACGGCCCGGCGGGGGACGGGGTGAGCACGCTGGAGGAGCTCGAGCGCACGGGCGCCGGCTTCGACTCCGCCTCCGCCTGGCAGGCGGTGGACCGCGAGGACACGCTCACGCTGATCTATACGTCGGGGACCACGGGTCCGCCCAAGGGCGTGGAGCTCTCGCACCGCAACCTCCTGGCGGCGATCTCCACGATCAAGGACATCATCGACTTCCCCGACGGGTCGAGCGTGATCTCGTGGCTGCCGTCGGCCCACGTGGCCGAGCGCAACGCCCACCACTACATCCCCGTCTACTACGGCTTCACGGTCACCACCTGCGACAACCCGCGCGAGATCCTGGGCTACCTGCCCAAGGTGCGGCCCACCTGGTTCTTCGCGGTGCCACGCATCTGGGAGAAGCTCAAGGCCGGCCTGGAGACGATGTTGGCCTCGCAGCCCGACGAGCAGCGCGAGAAGGTGGACCGGGCGCTGGCGGCGGGCCGGGAGAAGGTGCGCCTGGAGCAGGCCGGCGAGACCGTGCCCCCGGAGCTGGCCGAGCAGGTGGCGCAGGCCGACGAGGAGCTGTTCTCCAAGCTGCGCGAGACCCTCGGGCTCGACCAGGTGGTCGCGGTCAACGTGGGCGCGGCGCCCACGCCGTCGGAGGTCCTCGAGTTCTTCCACGCGATCGGGATCGAGCTGGCCGAGCTGTGGGGGATGTCCGAGACCTGCGGCTCGGGCACGTGCAACCGTCCCGGCGAGGTCAAGCTGGGCACGGTGGGGCCGGCGTGGACCGGCGTGGAGATCAAGCTGGCCCCCGATGGCGAGGTGCTCGTGCGGGGGGACATCGTCATGAAGGGCTACCGCAACCAGCCCGACAAGACGCGCGAGACGATCGACCAGGACGGCTGGCTGCAGAGCGGCGACATCGGCGAGCTCGACGACGACGGCTTCCTGCGCATCGTCGACCGCAAGAAGGAGCTCATCATCAACGCGGCGGGCAAGAACATGTCGCCCGCCAACATCGAGTCGACGTTGAAGGCGGCCAGCCCCCTGATCGGGCAGGTGGCGGCGATCGGGGACGGGCGTTCCTACAACACCGCGCTGATCGTCCTCGACGCCGACTACGCGCCCGCCTGGGCGGGCAAGCAGGGCATCGAGGAGACGTCGCTGGAGGCCCTGGCCGGCGAGGAGCGCGTGCGCCAGGCGGTGCAGGAGGGGGTGGACGCCGCCAACCAGCGGCTGGCCCGTGTAGAGCAGATCAAGAAGTTCACGCTGGTGCCGGGCGACTGGCACCCGGGCGGCGACGAGCTCACCCCCACGATGAAGCTCAAGCGCAAGCCCATCGCCGAGAAGTACGCCTCCGAGATCGAGGCGATGTACGCGTCGTAGGCCGGCCCGAAGCTGGACGCGGTTACCCGACCGGGCGGACGCTGATCCAGCTCTTGGCCAGGCCCAGCAGCCGCTCGGCGTGCACGGTCCCGGCCGGGAACAGCGCCTCTAGCTCGCGGTGCCGCAGCAGCGCGACGTCCTCCCAGTCGCCCGCCACCCCCAGCCGCCAGTAGGGGCGGCGCACCGTGGGCGGGAGCCAGTGGGCGAAGGGCAGCAGCGCGTGCGGCTCCAGCGGGAAGAAGAACGCCGGCGTCTGGACGTACCAGCCCCGGGCCACGCGCGCGACCTCGGCGGCGAAGGCCGGGCGGGCGGCGGGGGGCAGGTGCTCGACCAGGCTGGAGGAGTAGGCCAGGTCGAACTCGCCGTCGGCGAACGGGAGCCGGGCGGTCACGTCCGCCTGCACGAAGGGGCCGGGGTACTCGGGCTTGGGCAGCCGGTCGACGCCCGTGACGTCGAGGTCGGGCGCGAACGCCCGCAGGCCCAGGGGCCCCGAGCCCAGGTCCACCACCCGCATGCCCGGACGCGCGCCGGTGAGGCCGAAGAAGCGCTCGTGACGCTTGGCACGAGCGCGCGCCGCCAGCGGCGAGGCCACGCGGGTCCGCCAGCCCTGCCTGGCGGTGGCGTACACGTCGGGCATCTCTAGACTGAGCCTATGGCCTCGAAGCGGCAGATCGTGGTCGGCGGGGTGCCGATCGGAGGCGGCGCGCCGGTAGCCGTGCAGACGATGACCAAGACCGAGACCGCCAACCTGGCGGCCACGATGGAGCAGATCCGCACCGTGGCCGCGGCCGGCGCCGACCTGGTGCGGGTGGCGGTCCCCCGCGACGACGACGTCGACGCGCTGAGGACCATCGTCCGCGAGTCGCCGATCCCGGTGATCGCCGACATCCACTTCAACTACACGCTGGCGTTGAAGGCGGTGGACGCCGGCGCCCACTGCGTGCGGATCAACCCGGGCAACATCGGCGGGCCCGACAAGGTGGGCGAGGTGGTGGAGAAGGCCCGCGGCGCCGGCATCCCGCTGCGGATCGGCGTCAACTCCGGCTCACTGCCCCGCCACCTGCACGAGCTCGAGCGCGAGAACCCGGTGGAGGCCCTGGTGTCCGCCGCCGTGGAGTTCGTCGAGCTCATGGAGCGCCTGGACTTCGACGACTTCAAGGTCTCGATCAAGTCCACCAGCGTCCCCAACACGATCGCCTCCAACCGGCTGCTGTCCGAGCGGATCGACTACCCGCTGCACCTGGGGATCACCGAGGCCGGGACCAAGTGGTCGGGCTCGCTGAAGTCGGCAGTGGGTCTGGGGACGCTGCTGGCCGACGGCGTCGGCGACACCGTGCGCATCTCGCTCTCCACCTTCCACGCCGAGGAGGAGGTCAAGGTGGCCTGGGAGATCCTCAAGGCGCTCAAGCTGCGCGAGCGGGGCCCCGT
This sequence comes from Actinomycetota bacterium, assembly GCA_005883255.1. Classification (GTDB taxonomy): domain Bacteria; phylum Actinomycetota; class Thermoleophilia; order Solirubrobacterales; family Solirubrobacteraceae; genus AC-38. The sequence continues at coordinate 19,178 of VAXS01000127.1, forward strand.
GCTCATCGCCTGTCCCACCTGCGGTCGCCTGCAGTTCGACATGGACAGCGTGGTGGCGGAGATCGAGGAGCGCCTGCGCGCCTACGAGGATCCCATCGAGGTGGCGGTCCTGGGGTGCGCGGTGAACGGCATCGGCGAGGCCTCGCACGCCGACTTCGGCATCACCGGGGCCAAGAACGAGGGCCTGGTCTTCTCGCGCGGCAAGCCGCTGCGCAAGGTCCCGCAGGATCAGCTGGTCGACGTGCTGTTCGAGGAGATCGACAAGTACGCGACCGCCAAGCGCGTGGAGGTGGACGAGGCCGAGTCGGCCGAGGGCGCCGAGTGGCTGGCCGAGATCGAGGCGGAGAACGCGGGCGAGCTCACGCCCGAGCGAATCGCCGCGATGGAGGCGGAGGCCGCCCGCCGCGAGGCGGAGTCGCCCACCGCCGGGCGCCGCTTCACCCGCGCGTAGCGCTCGCCTAGGCCACGAAGTGCCACGTGGCGAACATGGCCGTGGCGTACACCAGCATGGCCGCGAACGCCGCCAGCACGAGCGCGTAGGCCCGGACGTCGCGCAGGCGCATCCCCAGCCACATGAACAGCGGGAAGATCACCACGATGTAGCGTAGGGAGGAGGCCAGCGGTCCGGGCGGGTAGGGGAACGACAGGACAGGGACGATCGACAGCAGCGCGTAGAGCCCGTAGGCGCCCGGCAGGCGGCGCAGGACGCCCACGGTGGCGCCCAGCGCCCCGCACACGACCACGAACTGGCCGATCTTGCGCGCCGCCGAGCCGAAGGGGGCGGTCCCGCCCACGATGCCCTCCACGCCGTGCCAGGCCTTCACGCCGCCCTCCCACAGCGCGCTCAGCGGCCCGTCGAAGCTGCGGCGGAAGTGCTCCTGGGCGTGCCAGGGCGCCAGCGCGTCGCCGAAGTGCACCTGCATGAAGATCAGGTAGCCGGCGAGGCCCAGCGGGACCAGCGCGAGCCAGAGTGCGTCGGGCCGCAGCGGGTAGCGCGGCCGCCAGCGGGAGCGCGGAGCGCCCGGCTCCGCGTCCGCCCGCGGGCCGTAGAGGTAGAGCGCCAGCAGGACGGGCGCCAGCAGCCAGCCGGTGTTCCGCGTGGCGGCGCCCAGTCCGCCCAGCACGCCCGCCCAGGCCCAGCGCCCGCGCCGCGCGGCCACGAACGCGCCCAGCTCCAGCGCCAGGAACAGCGCCTCGGTGTAGACCGCGGAGAAGAACAGCGAGGTGGGGAAGAAGGCCAGCAGCAGCACCGCCCGTCGCGCGCTTGCGCGGTCCATCTCCAGCGCGGTCAGGCGGTCCAGGAGCACCAACGCCACGAACCAGGCGGCCAGCGAGATCAGCACTCCTGCCACCACCACCGAGTCCAGCGCCTCGCCCAGCCCCCGCATGAGCAGCGGGTACACCGGGAAGAAGGCCGGCTCGACGTCCTCGTGGCGGTAAGGTAGGCGCTCACGCCCACCGCCCACACCAGCGCCCGCGAGGCGACGAGCGCGAGCGCGGCGTCGCGCAGCGCGCCGGCGCGTGGGAGTGCGGGCCTCATGCCGACCGGCGAGCCTAGCGGTCAGCGCGATGATTCAGCAGCCGTGCGGGAGGCGAGCCCCGGGCCTCCGTCGACGGGCTGCCAGAGCGCCCGCCACTCGCCGTGACGGCTCCAGTGGCTGACCAGGAAGAAGCCGCGGGCGTTGGGCCTGGCGGTCAGGAAGTCGTGGAAGCGGCTGTGGGGCAGGCGCAGCTGGATTCGCACCGTGCCGCCGCGGCCCCGGATGGGTCGCACCCGCCCGAACACGGTCACCGACACGCCGCGGCGCACCACCCACAGCGGGAAGCGGTAGGCGGCCAGCGACGGCTTGACCCGCCCGTCGCGGAACTCCAGCCCCGACTGGAAGCCGCTGAGCTGGGGGTCGTCGCGCAGCAGGTACTGGGCCAGGCCCCGGACGGCGGGGTCGCGGAAGGCGATCCACTCGGACTCGTCGAGGTAAGCGGCCTGGCGGGCCGGGGAGACGCCCAGGATCCGGTCCGGCGGGTTCGTCTGGAAGCCGTACTCGGTGTAGTAGAGGGGCAGGCCCCGTCGCAGCATGCCCTGGGCGGCGGCCTGGCCCAGGATCCGCTTCAGCCGCGAGATCGAGGAGATCGTGATCTCGTCCGGTCGGGCGGGCGTGAGCGGCGAGCGGCTCCCGCCCTGGATGTAGGGATGGTGGGCGATCGCGGTGGCGTTCAGGCGGCGGGCGCCGCGGCAGCCCTGCTCGCTCGCGGCCCGGCCGCCCAGGCGCCGTCCCGAGGTGCCGATGCACAAGAGATCGCGCCAGAACTCGGCCGTGGCCACCGGCCGGCGCGCCAGCGGGCCGGTGGTGTGTCCGATCGGGCCCGTCTCGCCCAGGAGGATCTGGTCGCCGCCGTGGCCCGAGGCCGCCAGTCCCGCGATCGCCGCGTAGGCCATCCCCCGATAGATGGCCGGCGACGCCGGCACCACCCGCCCGCCGCGGCGGACGAACTGGGGCGTCAGCCAGCGCCCGACGTTGGGCTCGTTCCAGAGGCCCCAGCGGGTGAGGCGCGGCTCGCCGGCACCCGAGTAGCGGCTCCCCAGCGCCTGCATGAAGGCGCCGAACTGGGCCGGATCGGGGCGGCAGGACTGCCGGTTGGAGACCGAGCCGCCGCAGCGCGAGGCCCAGGCCGGGATCGGAGCCGTGGGCGTGAGGATCACCGAGAGGCCGCGCGCGCTGGCCGAGCGCACCAGCTCGTCGAACGGCTGCCACCCGCCGGCTGGATAGGCGGCAGGGTTCGCCGCGTCGAACCCCGCGGGGGCCACGGTCGAGTCCGGGGCGGGCGCGATCGACGACCAGGGGACGAAGACCCGGATCGTGTCCACGCCCAGGGACTGCAGCTGGTCGAGCGTCTGCTCGCGCACGGTCGCGCCCGACCCGACCAGCTGCAGGTCGTCCTGGAAGATCGACTCCTGCGCGGAGCTGGCATGGGCGGTGGCGCCGGTCGCCAGGCAGGCGACGAGGGCCCCCGCGCAGGCCAGCGCCCGCATGGCGCGCGGTCGGGGCATCCCCGCTTTCAACGCCGTGCGCAGGAGAAAGTTGCGGGCCGGGCGGCCCCGCCGCGCGGCTTTAGAACGAGACCGAAATCTCGCGGCTCACCACCGGGAAGCCCGGGCTGTAGGTGACCGCCCGCCACACCCCGGGGGCGCTCGCGTGGAGCCGCAGGTCGTAGAAGGGCGCGGGCCCCGGGACCGTCATGGGACCGCCCGCGTTGTTCCACTGCCGCGAGCCGGCGCCGCGGAACTGGAACTGCACCTGGCCGTTCTGGCCGGGCGGAAGGAAGCGCAGCTGGCCCCACGCGCGCACGTCGCGGCCGCCGTCGGAGGTCGGGCCGCTGACCGGGTAGATGTCCAGCGGCATGGCGTACGCGGTGAACGCCGGCTTCTGGCGGCCGTTCGCGAACTCGATCCCCGACTGCCAGGTGGCCCAGTACTGGGCCAGCCGGCTGCGGCGGCCCCGGTAGCGGGCCACCGGCCGCACGTCGCGGAAGACGAACTGGGTCTGCGCCACGACCCGCGGCTGGTCGTAGGCCAGCCGGTCGGCGATGTTCATGTAGCCGCCTTGCAGCGCGAGCGGGATCCCGTGCACCGGATCCGGCGGGAACGTCTCCCAGCCCGATTCGGTCAGGTACACCGGCAGCCCGGCCGGGATGAGGTGGGTGGTGGCCGCCAGCTGGTCGAGCAGGGTCGGCAGGTCGCCGACATTGGCCATGTTGATCGAGTTCGGGTTGGGATCCAGCCGGCCGGGCGCGCTCTTCTGCATGTACGGGTGGTGCGCGAAGCCGC
>VAXS01000165.1 GCA_005883255.1 Actinomycetota bacterium
GGCCAGGAGGGAGACCCGGGCGCGGCGATCGTGCGCATCTGCGAGCTGGTCGACGGGCCGGTGTCCGCCGAGGTCGTCTCCGACGACGCCGAGGCGATGGTCGAGGAGGGCCGGGCCCTGCGCTCGCTGCACGAGCACGTCACGGTCAAGGTGCCGTTCGGCGCCGCCGGGCTGCGCGCCACCCGGGCGCTGACGGACGAGGGCATCCCGGTGAACATGACGCTGGTGTTCTCGCCCAACCAGGCGCTGCTGTCCGCCGAGGCCGGCGCCACCTACGTCTCGTGCTTCCTGGGGCGTCTGGACGACATCTCGGTGGACTCCGCCCAGGTGCTGGCCGAGATCGTGGGCTGCCTGCGTCCCGCCGGCGCCACCGCGCAGGTCCTGGCGGCGTCGATCCGCCACCCCGAGCACGTGGTCACCGCGGCCAAGCTGGGCTGCGACGTGGCCACGCTCCCGGCGAAGGTGCTCAGGCAGATGCTCGAGCACCCGCTGACCAGCGCGGGGATCGAACGCTTCGCCGCTGACTGGCGCTCGCGTCCCGAGTTCGGGGAGTGGCTGCACGCCCTGGTGGCTGGCGGGCAGGTTCGCGCCTGACGCTCCGCTAGGGTTTCGGCTTCGAGTCGCCGGCCGCTGACCGCAACGCGGCCGGACGCCTACCGACCGACGAAAGGATCGACATGTCCGTGCTCGACCGCTCCGCCCTGGAGGCCAGCCCGCTCGCCGACCTGCACGCGATCGCCTCGGAGCTGGGGCTCGACGGCTTCCGCCGCCTGCGCAAGGCCGAGCTGATCGACGCGATCCTGGCGCGCCAGTCCGGCGCCGAGGAGGACACGGAGGCGCCGGACGAGGCCGACGTCGCCCCGGCCGAGGCCGACGTCGTCCCGGCCGCGGAGAAGGAGGACGAGCGCGAGGAGGCCCCTGCCGCGCGCCGCCGGCGCTCCCGGCGGGGTGGCCGCGGCCGGGCCCGCGCCGACGAGCGGCCCGCCCCGGCCGCCGCCCCGGCCGAGGATGAGGAGGAGGCCGACGCGGGCGACCGCGAGGTGGAGGGCGTGGTGGAGCTGCTGGCGAACGGGTCGGGGTTCGTGCGGGTCTCTCCGCCCGAGCCCTCGGACGACGACGTCTACGTCTCGGCCGCGCAGGTGCGCCGCTGCGAGCTGGTCTCCGGCGACACGATCGCCGGGCCGGTGCGCCGTCCGCGGCGCTCCGAGCGCTACCCGTCGCTGATCCGCGTGGACACGATCAACGGCCGCCCCGCGGACGAGGTGGCGGAGGGCACGCGCTACGACGACCTCCCGGCCGCCTTCCCCTCCGAGCGCATCGAGCTGGGGGGCGACGACCCCACCTTGAAGGCCATCGAGTGGCTCACGCCCTTCGGGAAGGGCTCGCGGGTGACGATCGCCGGGCCGGCGCGGGCGGGCAAGACCGAGGCGCTGCGCCGGCTGGCGGGCGCGCTGGCCGAGCGCGAGGGGCTGGTGGTCTCGGTGGCCCTGGCCGGCGTGCGTCCCGAGGAGATCACGGAGTGGAGCGCGGGGCCGGTCCCGGTGGCGGCCTCGGCCGGCCTGTCGGCGTCGGTGGACGCGCAGGGCCAGGCCGTCGAGCACGCGGTCGAGCAGGCGCGGCGGATGGCCGCCCGCGGGGGCGACGCGGTCGTCCTCGTGGACTCGCTGGACGGCGTTGCTCCCTCCACCGCCCGGCGCGCGCTGGCCGGCGCCCGCGACATCGTGGACGGAGGCTCGCTCACGGTCATCGCCACGGCGGCGCGCCCGCTGGGCGGGGAGACCACCGTGATCGTGCTGGACGCCCGGCTGGCCGGCGCCCGGCGCTTTCCGGCACTGGACGTGCTCGCCAGCGGGACGCTGCGGCCGGAGCTGCTCGTGGGCGAGGCGGGCGCCGAGGCCCTGGCCCAGGCCCGGGCCGAGGCGCTGGAAGAGCGCGCCCGCTAGCTACCGGGGCACATAGGCCACGCGGTTCCAGGAGGGCTCGGGGGCGAGCTCGATGGGCTCGCCGTTGCGCTCGGGCTGGATGTAGGCGAACGTCTGCGAGCCCTCGCGGTAGGCGATGTCGAGCTCGCCCTCCTTGACCCGCTGGTCCAGCCAGGCGCTGCGGAACACCAGGCGCCGCAGCCAGTGGACCAGCGAGCGCTCGGCGGGGCCAACCAGGTCGGGCCAGCAGTCGTTGACGTGCTCGCCCAGCGCCGAGGCGGGGTCGTGCACCTCGCCGTTGACCACCAGGTTCACCAGGTCCTCGAGCTCGGCCTCCTTGAGCCGGCCGTCCACGAACCCGAGCTTGAGCGCCGCCTGCTCGCAGCGCTCGCCGAAGTCGCGCTCGTTGAACGTGAACCGGAGCTCGCCGTATTCGAGGACGAAGTCCTGTCCCGAGTCGTAGTTGCCGCGACGCGCCGTGTCCATAGCAGGTGGGTGGGCGCCCCTCCCCGCGGGGCGTCGGCATCATATGCGCGACTCCTGCCCCGGGGCCCGCGGTGCACGCGAACTTGCACCCCGGGTAGGGTTGGCCGGGCGATGGCGGTCGACCTCTCCGGGAAGGTGGCGGCGATCACCGGCGCGACGTCGGGGATCGGCGAGGCCACGGCGCGGGCCTTCGCCTCTGCGGGCGCGACGGTGGCGCTGGCGGGCCGGCGCGAGGACCGCCTGACGGCGGTGGCGGAGCGCATCGCCGCCGACGGCGGCCGGGCCGAGGCGTTCCCCACGGACGTGGCCGACGAGGCCGCCGCCCGGGCCTTCGTGGAGAGAGCACGGCCGAGCGCCTGGGCGGGCTGGACGTGCTGGTCAACAACGCGGGCGTGATGCTGCTGGGACCGGTGGAGGGCGCCGACACGTCGGAGTGGCGGCGGATGATCGACGTCAACCTGCTCGGGCTCCTGTACTGCACCCACGCGGCGCTGCCGCTGCTGCGCGAACGTGGCGGCGGGACGATCGTCAACGTCTCCTCCGTGGCGGGCCGCCACGCCAACCCGGGCTCGGCGGTCTACAACCTGACCAAGTTCGGGGTGCACGCGTTCTCCGAGGCGCTGCGGCAGGAGGTGCTGGACGCCGGGATCCGCGTGGTGATCGTGGCCCCGGGGATGGTGGTGACGGAGCTCCTCGACCACAACACCAACCCCGTGGTGCTGGAGACGGCGAAGCGGATGCGCGAGGAGATCGGCGAGCCGCTGACCGCCGACGACATCGCCGACGCGATCGTCTACGCCGTCTCCCGCCCCACCCACGTGGCGATCAACGAGCTGCTGATCCGCCCCAGCCGCCAGCGGCGGTAGCCGCCGTCGCTCCCTCTCCCGACCGCGATCCCGCCGCCGTGGCCTTCGGATTCGTGGTGCGCTGGTACCGGGAGGAGCAGGGGTGGTCGCAGGAGGAGCTGGCCCACGCCGCCGACCTCCATCCCAAGTACGTGGGGACGATCGAGCGCGGCGAGCGCAGCCCGACGCTCACCACGATCCTCAAGCTGAGCCGCGGGTTGGGGATCTCCGCCGGCCGGCTGCTGGAGGCCACTCAGCGGTTCATGGCCGACGGCGCCCCGCCGGCCTGACCCCAGCGGGGGCGAATCGGCGTGGGCACCCGCCTCCCCCTCCGCGATGGACGACGAGCGGGCGACGGTGCTGGTCATCGAGGACGACGCGGCGGAGCGGACGTTCCTGGCCGACAACCTGACCGCGGACGGGTACGACCTGCTGGTGGCTGACTGCGCCCGGGACGGGCTCGGGCTGCTGGAGCGCAAGTTCCCGGACGTGGCGGTGGTGGACCTGGGCCTGCCCGACGGCGACGGCCTGGACCTGCTGGGCCGGGTGCGGGCGGCCGACGGGGTCGGGACGCGGCTGAACCCCGACACGCCGCTGCTCGTCCTCAGCGGGCGCGCCGGCGAGCTCGACCGGCTGCGGGGCTTCGAGCGCGGAGCGGACGACTACCTGTGCAAGCCCTATTCGTACTCCGAGCTGCGCGCCCGCATCGCGGCGCTGCTGGCCCGGGTGGAGCGCCGCCGGCGGTTGGGGCGGCTGCGGGTGGGCGAGCTGCAGATCGATCCGCCGTCGCGCGAGGTGCGGCTGCGCGAGCGTCGGGTGGAGCTCTCCCAGAAGGAGTTCTCGCTCCTGCGCGCGCTGGCGGCGGATCCCACGCGCGTGTTCACGAAGGAGGAGCTGCTGCGGACGGTGTGGGGATTTCGGGCGATGGGCTCCACCCGCACGCTGGACAGCCACGCCTGCCGCCTGCGCCAGAAGCTGGGCCGCGACGGCGACCGGTTCGTGGTCAACGTGTGGGGCGT
>VAXS01000166.1 GCA_005883255.1 Actinomycetota bacterium
TCTGCGCGGTGATGGCGGTGATCGCGGTCATCCCGTGGACCCCGCAGCGGGCGAACGCCTTCAGGTCTGCCTGGATGCCGGCCCCCCCGCCGGAGTCCGAGCCGGCGATCGAGAGCACGCGCGGGATGCGACGAGAGGGCGCCACCGCCCGCAGCGTATGACAGGCGCTCGCCCCGCCTCAGCCGCACGGCTCGTATCTCCCGCCGCGGCCCCGGCGCAGGAAGCCGCGCAGCTCGAGCTCCGTGAGCGCCACCAGGACGGCACGCGCCTCCTCCCGGGTGGCGGCGAGCGCGCCCGGACTGTCTCGGCCCGCCTGGACCGCGGCGTACACGTCCCGCAGCCGGGGCTCCAGGCTCTCCGGGTCGGGCAGCGCCGGCGGGCTGCGCACGCCCACCCCGCAGGCCAGGTCGAGGACGTCCTGCGCCGAGGTCACCAGGTGGGCGCCGTCCCGGATCAGGGCGTTGGTGCCGGCGGCCAGCCGCGCGGTCGCCTCGCCCGGTACCGCGGCCACGTCGCGGCCCAGCTCCCGGGCCACGCGCGCGGTGATGAGCGCCCCGGACCGCTCGGCCGCCTCCACCACGACCGTCACGCGGGCCAGCGCGGCGATGATCCGGTTGCGGGCCGGAAACGACCAGCGGCGAACGGACGCGCCCGGCGGGAGCTCCGAGACGACGAGGCCCTCGCGCAGCAGCCGGGCATGGAGGGCCCGCTTGGTCCGCGGATACGGGACGTCGGCGCCGCCGCCGAGCACCGCGATGGTCCGGCCGCCCGCCTCCAGCGCGCCCGAGTGAGCCGCCGAGTCGACGCCGAGCGCCAGGCCGCTGACCACGGTCACGCCGGCCGCCGAGAGGCCCCGACCCAGGTCGCGGGCGATGCGCAGTCCATAGGCGCTGGCCCGGCGAGCGCCCACCACCGCCACCAGCGGCTCGCCGGTCAGCTCGCCCAGACGCCTCGGGTTGGACGCGAAGAGAACGGCGGGCGGGCCGGCCAGGTCGTGCAGCGGGGTCGGGTAGCCGCCGTCGTGCCGGCAGACCGCGTGGAGCCCGGCGGCTCGGGTGGTGGCGGCGGCGGACTCGGCGTCGAAGCCCTGGTAGCAGGTCCGCAGCCGGCGCCGCGACGGCCCGGCCGGCGCCAGCGCGGCCGTCAGGGCGGCGTCGGAGAGGGCGAGCGTGGCGTCCAGCGCGTCCACGCGGCTCACCCGCTCCAGGTGGTCGGCCAGCGCCTCGACCAGCCAGGCGCGGCGCAGGCAGCGGGCGCAGGCCGTCACCGGCGCGCTCTCCGCGGCGGTGGCCAGCGCCGCGCTCATGCCGCCGCCGGCTCCACCGCCGGATCCTGGCGGAACGCGAGCGCGCGCAGGACGTGGTCGCTCTCGGTTCGATCGCTCCCCGCCAGGTCGGCGATCGTGCGGGCGACCCGCACGACCCGGTCCATCCCCCGGGCGCTCAGGTAGTGGCGCTCGTAGGCGTCGGTCAGCGCCCGTTCGGCCGCGCCGGTGAGATCGGCCCGTCCGCGGGCGGCGCGCGCGTCCAGCTGGCCGTTGCAGCGCAGTCCGTCGTCGCCGAACCGCCGCAGCTGCCGCTCGCGCGCGACGATCACCCGCGCCCGGAGCGACTCCGACGTCTCCGCGGGCGCGCGGGCGAGCTCGCTGGGACGCGGCCGCTCGAGCGTGCAGCGCAGGTCGATCCGATCCAGCAGCGGCCCGCTCAGGCGCCGCTGGTGGCGAGCCAGGTCGGCCTCCGAGCACTCGCAGCGGCGAGGGTCGGGCGCGAAGCCGCAGGGACAGGGGTTGGTGGCGGCGACCAGCGTGAAGCGGGTGGGGAAGCGCCGCGACCGCTGGCCGCGGACGATCGAGACCCAGCCCTCCTCCAGCGGCTGGCGCAGCGCCTCCAGGGCTGCCCGCCCGAACTCGGAGAGCTCGTCCAGGAACAGCACGCCGTGGTGGGCCAGGCTGGCCTCGCCGGGCGCCGGCGGGGAGCCGCCGCCCACCAGGCCGGCGGCGGAGATCGTGTGATGAGGCGCCCGGAACGGCCGGCGGGAGAGCAGGCCGCCGCCGTGGAGCCCGACCACGCTGTAGATGCGCGTGACCGCGAGCGCCTCGTCGCGGGCCAGCGGCGGCAGGATCCCCGGGAGTCGGCGGGCGAGCATCGTCTTGCCCACCCCCGGCGGACCCTCCAGGAGCAGGTTGTGGCCGCCGGCGGCGGCGATCTCGATCGCCTCCAGCGCGTCCGGCTGGCCGATCACCTCCCCGAAGTCGGGCACGTCCCCCGTGTCGGGCTCGACCGCGGGAGACGACGGCGCCGCGACGGTGGGCGCACGGGTCCCGTCGAGGACCTCCACCACCTCCCGCAGGGTCCCGGCCGCCGCCACGCGCACGCCCGCGACCAGCGCGGCCTCGCGAGCCCGTTCGACGGGGACCACCAGCCCGGCGATCCCGCTCGCGGCCGCGCCCTCGGCCACGGCCAGCGTTCCCGAGCAGGGCCGGATCTGCCCGCCCAGCGACAGCTCGCCGAAGAGCGCCCACTCGGCCAGCGGCTCAGACGGCATCTGCTCGCTGGCGGCCAGGACCCCGAGCGCGAGGCCCAGATCGAACCCCGGCCCGACCTTGGGCAGGTACGCGGGCGCGAGGTTCGCGGTGATTCGCTTGGAGGGGAACTGGAAGTCCGAGTTGAGCAGGGCGGCGCGGACGCGCTCGCGCGCCTCCCGGACCGCGGTGTCGGCCAGGCCGACCACCCGGAACGCGGGCAGGCCGGAGCGGATGTCGACCTCGATCGACACCCGGCGCGACTCCAGCCCATCGATGGCGAACGTGGTGACGCGAGCGAGCATGGCCGGCACGCTAGGCGCACCGGTGTGCCGCGATCGCGGAGCCGGGTGTCGATTGGCGCGCGGCGCTGAGGAGCCGCGGTGGGGCGCGCGGTTTCGCCGCGACCTCGTGGGCGACTCGGCGCAGATTCGGCGCGAATCCGCGGCCCCGAGTGAGCCGTCGCCGCCCGGCGGACGAGTGCTTCCTGGTGTTCTGCGAGGTGAAGACGCGACGCGCGGGCGGCGGGACGGGCGGCCCGGTGGAGGCGGTGGCGCCGCCCAAGCAGCGGCAGGTGCGCCAGATGGCGGCCGCCTGGCTGGCGGAGACGATGGAACGCCCTCACCGGGACGACCTCCGGTTCGACGTGGTGGCCGTGACGATCGACCCGCAGGGCCGCCTGGTGGCCCTCGACCACCTGGAGGGCGCCTTTTGAGCTCAGTCGCCGACCAGCTCGAACGCCTCCAGGCCGAGCTGCTGGTAGGCCGCGCTCTGGAACGACAGGCGGTGCAGCGGCGAGACCCCGCGGGCCTCGATGGCCGCACGGTGCTCCGGTGTGGCGTAGCCCACGTGGGCGGCGAACTCCCAACCCGGGTGGAGGACGTCGGCCCGGTGCATGTAGCGGTCGCGCGTGACCTTGGCCAGGATCGAGGCGGCGGCGATGGCGGCCGAGCGGGCGTCCCCGTTGATCACCGCCTGCTGGCGGTGGCCCACCGACGGGACCGGGAACCCGTCGCTGAGGCACACGCAGCCCGGGCGGGCCACCCGCGCCAGCGCCTCGGACAGCGCCGCCAGGTTCGTGTTGTGGAGGCCGCGCGAGTCGATCCGCCGCACGCAGCGCGAGACGATCACGGCCCGGGCGGCCGTGCGCAGTACCACGGGATACAGCGCCTCGCGGGCCTCCGGCGTCTGCTGCTTGGAGTCGTTGAGGGCGGAGAGCTGCCGGACGTCGCGGGAAGTCAGGCGCTCGTAGTCGAACAGGACGGCGGCGGCCACCAGCGGGCCGGCCAGCGAGCCCCGCCCCGCCTCGTCGGCCCCGGCCACGAAGCGGACGCCGAGGTCGCGGTCGAAGCGGAACAGGCGGCGGGCCGGGGAGCGGCGGCGACGCTGGCGCCGCTCAGAGGAGCCCGATGCGGTCGGGCGGCCAGTAGGTGGCGAAGGCGCCTCCGATGATCCATTTCTTGGGGACAGGCCCCCAGAAGCGGCTGTCGTCGGAGGAGCCACGGTTGTCGCCCATCATGAACCAATGGCCGGGCGGAACGCGAACCGGTTTCGGGAAAGTGCAGTCGGCGCCTCCGCCGCATTGTCGGATGAACGACTCCTTCGCCTGCTTCCCGTTGCGGATGACGTGCCCGTCGACGATGGCGATGGTGTCTCCCGGCCCGGCGACCACCCGCTTGATGAAGTTCACGCTGGCCTCCTGCGCGGTGGGGACGCCGCAGGGCTGGGGATGGCCCTGCCCCTCGTTGGGACTGCCGCACTGGACCTGCTGCCCGGAGCCCTGCGGAGGATGGAAGACGACGATCTCGCCGATCGAGGGGTCGTTGAAGCGGTTGCCGATGCGATTGACCAGCACGCGCTGGCCCACGGCGAGCGTCGGCTCCATGGACTCGCTGGGGATCCGGTAGGGCTTGATCAGGAAGGCCTGGATCGCCAGCGCCAGGCCCAGGGCCACCGCCACGATGAGGACGAGCTCGACGAGCCCGCCTGCCCGCGAGCGCTGCCGCAGGCGGGTCACTCCGGCTCGCCGTCGGGCGCAGGCTCGGCCTCCGCCGCAGGCTCGGCCTCCGCCGCAGGCTCGCCTTCGCCCGCAGGCTCGCCCTCCGCTGCAGGCTCATCCTCGACCGCCCCGCCCTCCCCCGCCTCGACCGGCGGCGCCTCGCCGGTCGACTCCGGGGCGTCGGCGGCGGAGACGCCCTCGGCGTCCACCGCCTCCGGCTCGACCGCCTCCGGCTCGACCGCCTCCGGCGCGTACAGCAGCCCGCCCTCCACGACTTCCTCGGCGCCGCGACCGCGCTGCTCCCGGACCCGCGCCCGCTTTCCCACCCGCCCGCGCAGGTAGTACAGCTTGGCGCGCCGCACGTCCCCGCGGGCGGCGATCTCGATGCGCTCGACCTTCGGCGAGTGCACGGGAAACGTCCGCTCCACGCCCACGCCGAACGACTGCTTGCGGACGGTGAAGGTCTCGCGCGCGCCGTGTCCCTGGCGCTTCAGCACGACGCCTTCGAACACCTGCGTCCGGCGCCTGGTGCCCTCGACGACCTGGAAGTGGACGCGCACCCGATCGCCGGGCTGGAAGGCCGGCACCCGGCGCAGCTGGGCGCGCTCGAGGTTGTCGATGACACTGCTCATGGCAAAAAGAAGCGCGGGACCGTCGAGGCCTCGCGACGCCGCAGAATCGTAGCTCAGCCGGATTGGCCCCGCCGCCGGCTCTGCTCACGCCGCCACTCCCGGATTCGCTCGTGATGGCCCGAGAGCAGGACCTCGGGCACCCGCCAGCCCCGGTACTCCGCCGGGCGGGTGTAGTGGGGGTACTCGGGGGCGCCCTCGAGCGCCGCGCTGAAGCTCTCCTCGCGGGCGGACTCCTCGTGCCCCAGCGCCCCCGGCAGCTTGCGCACGACCGTGTCCATGACCACCATCGCCGCCAGCTCGCCGCCGGCCAGCACGTAGCGGCCGATGGAGACCGCATCGGTCGCCAGGTGCTCGACGATCCGCTCGTCGAAGCCCTCGTAGCGCCCGCACAGGAGGGTCAGGGCCGGCTCGGCCGCCAGCTCGTCCACCAATCCGTCGTCGAGGATCCGCCCCGACGCCGTGAGCGCCACGATCCGCCGCTCCGCCCGCACCTCCCGGGAGTCGCGACCGTAGAAGCCTTGCAGCGCGGCGTCCACCACGTCCACCCGCAGGACCATCCCCGCGCCTCCGCCGAATGGGGTGTCGTCGACCTGGCCGGCCGACAGCGGGGTGTGGTCGCGGTACGAGCAGTAGCGCAGCTCGTGCCCGGCGGCCAGGGCGTTGGCCACGTGGCGCTGGCTCTCGAACCAGCCGAACCACTCCGGGAAGAGCGTGAAGACGTCGATCTGCATCAGCCCTCGAGGAACGCCAGGTCGACGTCGATCCTGCGCGCCTCGACGTCCACCGACCGCACGGCGTCGCGGACCAGCGGGACCAGCAGCTCCTCGCCATCCGCACGCTCCACCTCCAGCACGTCGCAGGACGGCAGGGCCCGCACGGCCCGCACCACCCCGACGGGTCGGCCGGCGTCCTCGACGCGGCACCCCTCGAGCTCGGCCGTCCACCACTCGTCGTCGCCCAGCGCCGGGGCGTCCGCGCCCGGCACCCGCAGCTCCTCCCCCCGCAGCGCCTCGGCGGCGTCGCGGTCGACGCATCCCTCCAGGCGGAGGATCGGCCGCTCGTCGGTGCCGGCGCGGCGGACGATGCGGCGCACCCCGCCCGCGACGGCCACCGGCACGTCGGGTCGCAGCAGCGGCGCCCGCGGCTCGACCACGTGGAAGGACCCGTCCAGCCCGTGCGGGCGCCCGACCCGCCCCGCCACCAGCCAGTCAGTCGACGATGTCGACGAGGACACGGCGCTTCTCCCTCATCGCCGCCGCCTTGACCAGCGCGCGCAGCGCGGCGGCGGTGCGGCCGCCGCGGCCGATCACCTGGCCGTAGTCGTCCTCGGCGACCGCCAGCTCGAGGACGATCGTCCCGTCGTCCTCCTCGAACTCGTCGACCTCGACGGCGTCGGGGTCGTCGACGAGCGCCCGCGCCAGGTACTCGAGCAGCTCCTTCACAGTGGCGCCCGCGTCAGCTTCTCTACGAATCGATGCCCTGGGTCCGCAGCAGCTTGCGGACCGTGTGCGACGGCTGCGCGCCGCGGGCCAGCCAGGTGCGCACGCGCTCCTCGTCGAGCACCACCGTGGACGGCTCGGTCCGCGCGTTGTAGCGCCCCAGCGTCTCGATGATCCGCCCGTCGCGCGGGGAGCGCTGATCGGCCACCACGACCCGCCAGATCGGATCCTTCTTCCCGCCCACCCGGGTGAGTCTCATACGCACAGACATGCGGCGGCCAGATTAGCGACCCTGCCGCAGAAGCGAAGCGAAGCGCGCGTTTACGCCGGGCCGGAGGCCCGGCGTTGCCATCAGGAGCGCCGACCTGAGGGAGGCGCAAGGAGACTCCCGAGATCGGGCATGCGGCCCGATCCCAGCTGCTTCATCAGCTTGCGCATCTGCCCGAACTGCTTGACCAGCTGGTTGACCGCCTGGACGTTCGTGCCCGAGCCCCGGGCGATCCGCAGCCGGCGCGAGCCCTTGATGATCTCGGGGTGACGCCGCTCCTCCGGCGTCATCGAGAGGATGATCGCCTCGATCCGGTCCATCTCGCGCTCGTCGTCGTACTCCCGCTCGGCCTTCTCGATGAACGTGAGCACGTCCCCCATCCCCAGGATCCGCTGGGCCATGCGGTCGGGGTGGAAGCGCTCGAACTGGTCGAGCTTCTCGCCGATCGAGGCATAGAGGATGGGCTGGCCCGTGACCGCCTTGACCGACAGCGCCGCGCCGCCCCGGGCGTCTCCGTCCAGCTTGGTCATCACCACGCCGTCGAACTGGACGGCCTCGGCGAACTGCTCGGCGACGTTGACCGCGTCCTGGCCGGTCATCGCGTCCACCACCAGCAGGAGGTCGTGGGGCTTGATCGCGGCCCGGATGTCGGCCAGCTCGCGCATCAGCT
>VAXS01000128.1 GCA_005883255.1 Actinomycetota bacterium
CGGGGGCCAGGCGCCCGATGACCTCGTCGAAGGTGCGCTTGGGGTCGAGCATCATCGCCCACAGCTCGCCCTGCATCTCCACGTCGGCCGCGGCGAACAGGGCCGGATCGACCAGCCGCGGCTCGTTGCCCAGCTCCTCCAGCCCCAGCGAGTTCGCCAGCCGGCGGGCCGGGTCGATCGTCACCACCGCCACCCGCAGGCCCTGCGCGGCCATGCCCATGGCGATGGCGGCGGCGGCCGTGGTCTTGCCCACGCCGCCCGATCCGCCGCAGATGCACACCCGGCGATCGGCCAGCGTGTCGGCGACGTTCACAAGCCCGCCTCCAGGTCGCGGGAGAGCGCCTCGAACTGCGCGGGCCCCAGCTGGGGCTCGAACATGAACGGCAAGCGCACCGCCTCCATCCCCAGCGCCTCCTCGAGCCGCACCACCTGCTCGCGCTGCCCGCGCGCCCGCGCGTGCTCGGACAGCGCCGCGCGCAGGGCGGCGCGCTCCACCGGGTCGTCGGTGCCCTCAAGCGCCCGCGCCAGCGCCGCCCGGTGGCGCGGGCCGAAGCGCTCGGGGTAGAGGCCGTTGACCACGACGCGGTCGAGCCCGATCCGCAGCGCCCGGCGCAGCTCGTCGCGCAGCAGGACGGTCTCGTTGACCGGCATCTCCTCGGGCAGCGCCACCGCGACCACCCCGGTGAAGCGGCGGTCGACCACCGTCGCGTGGATCGTCCGCCCCTGGGCGGCGATCGGCCCCACCCGGGCCACCTCGGCGAACGTCTTGGGCGTGCGCATGAAGCCGACGCCGTGGCCGGTGGCCGGGGCGTCCACCACCACCAGGTCGTAGGGCTCGGCGCCGCGGACGCGGCGGCGGGTCTGGGAGAGCTCCCAGACCTTGCCCATCGTCACCATCTCGGCCAGGCCCGGGGTGGCCACCGCCAGGTACTGGAACATCCGGCTCGAGAACAGCAGGTCGGCCAGCGGCTTCACGCGCAGCTGCATGCGCAGGTACTCCTCCAGCGCGTGCTGGGGGTCCAGCGAGATCGTGAACAGGGAGTCGCTCCCCACCTGCGCCTCGCGGAAATGGCTGTCCTCGACCCCGAATGCCCGGGCCAGCCGGTCCTGGTAGGCGAGCTCCACCACGATCGTCCGCCGGCCGGCGCGGGCGCCCGCCATCCCCAGCGCCGCGGCGACGGTCGACTTGCCCACGCCTCCCTTGCCGGTGACGAAGACCAGGCGCTTGTCCAGGACGCTGGAAGGAATAGGGCGCAAGGTTACGAATACCGGCCTCGTGAGCGAGCAAATCAACACCGCCAAGGTCATCGCCTTCGCCAACCAGAAGGGCGGCGTGGCCAAGACCACCACCACCTTGAACGTCGCGGTGGCCTTCGCCGAGAAGGGCCATCGCGTCCTCTGCGTGGACATGGACCCCCAGGGGAACCTCACGATGTCCCAGGGCATCGACCCCGACACGGTCGAGAAGTCGATGTACGACGTCCTGGTCCACCACGTCTCCATGCGCGAGGTGATCCGCAAGCGGGAGGTGGACGTGGCCTGCGCCTCGATCGACCTGGCTGGCGCCGAGATCGCGATGTCGACCATGATCGGCCGCGAGCGCTCCCTGGAGAAGGGCCTGGCGCCGCTGAGGGAGGACTACGACTTCGTCTGCATCGACACCCCGCCCAGCCTCGGGCTGCTCACGATCAACGCCCTCACGGCGGCCGACAAGGTGATCGTCCCCGTCCAGTGCGAGTATCTGTCGATGCGCGGGCTCATCCAGCTGCAGAACACCCTGGCCATGATCCGAGAGAACCTCAACCCGGACATCGAGATCGAGGGGATCTTGCCGACGCTGGTCGACTCGCGTACGGTCCACGCGAAGGAGGCGATCGAGATCCTGGAAGAGAACTTCGGCGATCGGGTCTTCGCTTCGCGGATCCGCAAGACGGTGCGCTTCGCTGAGGCGCCCGTGAAGGGGATGTCGGTGCTCAAGTACGACCCGGAGGGCACGGCGGCGCAGTCGTACCGCCAGCTCGCCGAGGAGGTTCTCGCCAATGGGAAGCGGTAAGCGGGCGAGCATGCGCGAGGGGCCCCTGGCCGCGCTGTTTCGCCGAACGGAGGAGCAGGGCGCGGAGGAGGCCGCGGAGAAGCCGCCGCCCGAGGAGCGCCGGGCCGAGCCGCCGGCGCCCGAGGCCGCGGAGAAGCCGCCCGCCGCGCGCGAGCGGCTGCGTCACGTCTTCTCGCCCGACATCCCCGAGAACATCCTCGAGCGGGGGGCGGGCGCCCCCGCCGCCGAGCGGGAGGCCCCGCCGGCGCCCGACCCGAACGACGTCTACGCCCAGCCCTCGTCGGTGGGCGAGGTCTACGGGGGTTCGCGCCCCTCCGCCGCCCCCGTCCTGCGGGTGGTGGGCGTGGGCGGCGCCGGGGTCAACGCGGTCAACCGGATGGTCGAGACCCAGATCGAGGGCGTCGAGTTCATCGCGATCAACACCGATCTGCAGTCGCTCCAGCAGTCCGACGCGCACGTGACCCTGCACATCGGGGGCGGCGTGACCAAGGGACTGGGCTCCGGCTCCAACCCCGAGCTGGGCCGACAGGCCGCCACCGAGGAGTACGACAAGATCAAGGCGCTGCTGAAGGGCGCGGACATGATCTTCGTGACCGCCGGGGCCGGCGGGGGCACCGGCACGGGGGCGGCGCCGATCGTGGCGCGCATCGCCCGCGAGCTGGGCGCGCTGACCGTGGGCATCGTCACCCGGCCGTTCGGCTTCGAGGGCTCGCGCCGGCGCGAGCAGGCCGACGAGGGGATCGAGCAGCTGTCCGACGAGGTGGACACGCTGATCGTGGTGCCCAACAACCGGCTGCTGTCCGTGCTGGACAAGGGCACGGCGATGGTCGAGGCGTTCCGGGTGGCCGACGACGTGCTGCGCCAGGGCGTCCAGGGCATCTCCGACCTGGTCACGCTCCCCGGGCTGATCAACCTCGACTTCGCCGACGTGCGCACGATCATGGAGGACGCCGGCAGCGCCCTCCTGGGCATCGGCATGGGCAGCGGGGACCGGCGGGCGATCGACGCCGCCGAGCAGGCCGTGGCCTCGCCCCTGCTGGAGACCAGCATGGACGGCGCCCGCTCGATCCTGCTCTCGATCACCGGCGGCCGCGACCTGTCGCTGTGGGAGGTCAACGAGGCCGCCAAGGCCGTCTCCGAGGCCGCCCACCCCGAGGCGAACATCATCTTCGGGGCGATGGTCGACGAGAAGCTCGACGAGGCCGTGTGGGTCACCGTGGTGGCCACCGGCTACGCGGACGAGCGCCCGCGCCGCACGCTCGAGGAGCCGCGGGGCGAGCCCCGGGTGAGCCGGGCGCGCACCGAGGGCCGCGAGGCCCGGCGGGCCGCCCGGGCCGAGCGCCCGGTGGAGCGGGAGCGCCCCCGCGAGCGCGAGCGGGCGACCGAGCGCGAGAGGCCGCGCGAGCGGCCGCGGGAGCGCGAGGCGTTGCCCGCGCGGCCGCGGCGCCGGGTGGACGTGGACGAGCTCGACGTCCCGGAGTTCATTCCCCGAGGCTGAGCCGACGCGCCGTTTCGGCGGCGCGGCCCGCACGCGATGCGCGGCGTGATCGCAGCCGGCCATCCCCGCACCGCGGAGGCCGGGGCCGATGTCCTGCGCGCGGGAGGCAACGCGGTGGACGCCGCGATCGCCGCCGTCAGCATGTCGCTGACCGCGGAGCCGGGACTCACCGGCCTGGGGGGCGGCGGGTACATGCTGGTGGCCACGCCCGCCGGGGAGCACGTCCTGCTGGACTTCTTCGTCGAGGTGCCCGGCCGCGGCGCCCCCTCGGGCGAGCGGGCCGAGCTGCTCCCGGTGAGCGTCAGCTTCGGCGACGCGGTGCAGGTGTTCAACGTGGGGCCGGCGTCCTGCGGCACCTACGGCGTGCCCGCCGGGCTGTGGGAGGCGGCGCAGCGCTTCGGCTCGCTCCCGCTGGGGGACCTGGTGGCGCCCGCCGCCGCCGCCGCCCGCGAGGGCGTGGCGCTCACGCCCGAGCAGGAGTACGTGGTGGAGATCCTGTGGCCGATCCTGGCCACCACGCCCGAGTGCGCCAGGCTGTACGGGCCAAACGGGGAGCCGCTGCGGACCGGGGAGGTCTTCCGCCACCCGGACGTGGGCGATGCCCTGGAGCGGCTGGGGCGCGAGGGCGCGGACCCGTTCTACCGGGGCGACGTGGCCGCCGCGGTGCTGGACTGGCTGGAGGGCCGGGGGGCGATGCTTACCGCCGAGGACCTGGCCGGCTATCGGGCGGCGCCCCGCGAGCCGGTGCGCGCCGCCTATCGCGGGCGCGAGGTGCTGACCAACCCCCCGCCGTCGGCCGGCGGCACCCTGATCGCCTACGCGCTGGCGCTGCTCGAGCGGCGGGAGGGCGCGGCGGACGTGACCGAGCTGGTCGACGTGATGACGGCGGCGCAGGCCGAGCGCACGCCCGAGTTCCTCGAGGGGCTGGCCGGCGAGGGGTTCCTGGAGCGCTTCATGGCCTCGCGCCTGGGGTCGACCACGCACATCTCGGTTCTCGACGGCGACGGCTGGGCCTGCGGGGTCACCTGCTCCAACGGCGAGGGCAGCGGGATCGTGGTCCCTGGAACCGGCCTGCACCTGAACAACATGCTGGGCGAGCAGGACCTCAACCCGCTGGGGTTCCATCGCCACCCGGCGGGGCGCCGGCTGCCGAGCATGATGTCGCCCACCGTCGTCCTGGCCGGCGGCGCGCCCGAGCTGGTGCTGGGCAGCGGAGGGTCCAACCGGATCCGCTCGGCGATCATGCAGACGATCGTGAACGTCATCGACCACGGGATGGAGATCGACGACGCCGTCCGCGCGCCGCGCCTGCACTTCGAGGACGGCGTGATCTACGCCGAGCCCGGCCTCGACCTCGGCCCCCTGGAGTCCGCCGGGCACGGGATCGCCCGGTTCCGGGCGCTGAACCTGTTCTTCGGCGGCGTGCACGCGGTCCAGCGGGACCGCACGGGCGCGCTGGTGGGCGGGGGCGACCCACGCCGCGGCGGGGCCGTCGTGGCGGTCTGACGTGAGAGGTGGCCGCACGGCGCTCGCGGCCGCGCTCGCGGTGGCGGCGACGGGCGCGGGCTGCGGGACGCACGCCGGCGACCTGTTCGTGCTCACCCGCAGCGGGTCGGTCCCGGGCGCCGACCTGCGCCTGCTGGTCCGCGACGACGGCGTCGTGAGCTGCAACGGCGGACGCGAGCGCATGCTCTCGGACCCGCAGCTGCTGGACGCGCGCGAGATCGGCCGCCAGCTCGGGAGCCGGGCCGCCAAGCACCAGTCGCTGCCGCCGGGGCCGGCGCCGGTCCTGCGCTACCGCGTGCGCCTGCAGCAGGGCGCGGTGGCCTTCGCCGACGACTCCGCGGGCCAGACCAAGGAGATGTTCCTGGCCCAGCGGTTCGCCCGGACGGTCGCCATCCAGGTCTGCGGGCTGCCCCGCTAGCTGAACCGGACCTTGCCGTTGGAGCGCGCCCGGGCCTGGGCGCGCTCGGCGAAGTCCAGGCGCTTGGACGCCGCCCGGAACAGCCGCGTCACCAGGCGCAGCCGCGCGTTCTCCGAGCGCAGGTCGAGCAGTCCCTGCTTGGCGTCGAGCCCGAAGTCCACGGTGGCCGCCATCTCGTAGGCGCCCATCGTCAGCAGCTCGGCCTCGTCAGGCCGGCGGTCGGTGGCCTGCTCCACCAGCGCCGCGTAGGCGGCGTGGGCGTCCTCCAGCGCCCCCGGGTCCAGCTCCTCGGTCTTGTCGTCCAGGAACTCGACCTCGCCCGCGGGGAACGGGAGGTGGTCCTGGCGGGCGACGATGCGAAACGGGCGCGTGCCGCGGGTGAGGATGTTCATCCGTCCGTCCTCCGCGCGGTCGAGCACCTCGCTGATCTCGCACGCGCACCCCACCGGCCGCAGGCCGTCGTCGGAGAGCCAGACGATCCCGAACTCGCCCTCGCTCTCCAGGCACTCCCCGATCATCGTCTTGTAGCGCTCCTCGAAGATGTGGAGGGGGACGACCTCCGAGGGCAGCGCCACCAGCCCCAGCGGGAACAGCGGGAACTCGCGGACGATCGACGCCACCGGCCAAGTGTACGAGCGGGCCGGGTGACCCGGCCGGCTTCCCGGGTATACGGGCCCCGGCATGGCGGAGGCTCGTCCCACGGTCGCCTTCCTCGGCACCGGCATCATGGGCGCCCCCATGGCGCGCAACGTCGCGGGCGCCGGCCTGCCCGTTCGGGCCTGGAACCGCACGCGCGAGAAGGCGGAGCCGCTGGCCGAGCACGGGGTGGAGATCGCCGACTCCGCGCCCGCGGCGGTCGAGGGCGCCGACGTGGTGGTGACCATGCTCACCGACGGCGACGCGGTGGGGAACGTGATGACCGAAGGCGGCGCGCTGGCTGCGATGGGCGACGACGCCGTATGGGCGCAGATGAGCACGGTCGGGGTCGCCGCCGCCGACCGGCTCGCCGGGCTGGCCGCGGAGCGGGGCGTACCCTTCGTCGACGCCCCGGTCCTGGGCACGCGCCAGCCGGCGGAGCAGGGCCAGCTGGTGGTCCTCGCCGGCGGTCCGGCCGAGGCCGTCGAGCACTGCCGTCCGGTGTTCGACGCCGTCGGCTCCAAGACCCTCGAGCTGGGCGAGGCGGGCAAGCCCACCAGGCTCAAGCTCGTCCTGAACACCTGGGTGGTGGGCGTGGTCGAGAACGTGGCCGAGGCGATCGCGCTGGCGGGGGCGCTCGACCTCGACCCGCGCCTGTTCTTCCAGGGCATCGAGGGCGGCGCGCTGGACTGCGGCTACGCTCACCTCAAGGGCGAGCTGATGATCGAGGAGTCCTTCGAGCCCGCCGCCTTCCCGCTGCGCCTGGCGCTCAAGGACGCGGCGCTGGTGCTCGACGCCGCCGGCCAGGCCGGGCTGGAGCTGCCGCTGGTCGAGGCCGTCCGCGCCCAGTTCGAGCGCGCGACCCGGGAGGGCCACGGCGACGAGGACCTGGCCGCCGCCTACGAGGCGATCGCAGCCGCACGCCGCTGAGGCGGCTTGCGGGCCGAGAGCATCAGGTTGTAGAAGAGCTCCGCCGGCAGCCGGCCCTCGAGCAGCCGCCGGTCCACCTGCTGGAGCAGCAGGTAGCCGCGATGGGCGTACACGCGCCAGGCCCAGGGCACGTCGTCGGGTCGCGCGGTGGCCTCCAGCGTGCGGTTCGCCCAGCCGAACCACGAGGCCAGGAGCTCCTCGCCGGTCACCCGGACCTCCGCGAAGCCGGCCGCCCGCGCCAGCCGGCGCAGGTCGGTCGCGCCGAACGCGTGCACGTCCACCAGGGGCTCGAGCCCGTGGTCGCCCGCGGCGCCGTTGCCCCGGACCTGGTCGGGGTGGGGCGCGGCCCGCAGCGCGCCCCGCCACAGCGGCGCCAGCGCCAGCGCGCCCCGCTTGGGCAGCGCCGCCAGCCGGTCGCCGTAGCGCGACGGCTCGCCGGCGAAGGCGATGCACCCGCCCGGTCGCAGCACCCGGTGGAGCTCGGCCAGGGCGCGTCCCAGGTCGGGAACATGGTGCAGGACCGCGTGCCCGAGGACGAGGTCGAAGGAAGCGTCGGGCGAGTCCAGCCGCTCGGCGTCCCCGGCCAGCGTCTCCACCTCCAGGCCCAACTCCTGGGCGTTGCGCTGAAGCACCTCGAGCATCCCCGGCGAGATGTCGGTGCAGGTGGCGGCGCCGATCACGCCCGCCTGCAGGAGGTTGAGCGAGAAGTAGCCGGTGCCGGCGCCGATCTCCAGCGCTCGCTCGAAGCGCTCCGGCGGGCGGCCCAGCGCCTTGCGCAGCTTGGAGAGGACCTGTCCCTGCCCGACCGGCCCGAAGTCGATGCCCCACTTGGAGTCGTAGCCGGTCGCCGCGGCGTCGTGGTAGCGGGTGTTGACCTCGCGGATCTCGGCCGCGGTCACGGGCGCCGGCATGGCGGCGGACGATAGCTTGCGCGGCCATGCCCGAGGCCTACGTCCAGCGCGACCAGCCGGAGGGGGTGCCGCCGCTCGCGCTCACCGGCGAGCGCACGCTGCCCGACGTCCCCGAGGAGAACTACTGGTTCCAGCGGCACCTGGTCGTCTACCAGTGGATCGCCGCGCGGGTGGCGGGGCTCGACGTGGTGGACATGGCCTGCGGGGAGGGCTACGGCGCCGACGCGCTGGCCCGGAGCGCCCGCAGCGTGGTGGGCGTCGACGCCAATCCCGAGGCCCACGAGCACGCCCGCCTGCGCTACCGCGGCCCGAACCTGAGCTTCCAGCGCGGATTGGTCGAGGCTTGGGAGGGCGGTCCGTTCGACGCGATCGTGTTCCTGCAGACGATCGAGCACCTGCGGGATCCCGGCGCGGTGCTGGCGCACTTCGGCGGGCTGCTGCGCCCGGGAGGCACGCTGTACGTCTCCACGCCCAACGTGCTCACCCTGGCGCCCGCGGGGGCCGAGCGCTCGGGAAACCCCTGGCACGTGCGCGAGTACCGCGCCGAGGAGCTGGCGGGGCTGCTGGCCGCCCATTTCGGCGACGTCGAGCTGTACGGGGTCCAGCACGCGCGCAAGCTCCGCGCCCACGACCTGGCGCTCCGCCTGGGCTGGGACCGGTTGCATCCGCGCCTGGGCCTCACCGGCTCGTTCTACGGCTGGTTCGGTCCGGCGATCTCGGTGCGCGACTTCCGCCTGCGCCGCGGCGTGCCGGCGAGCCTCCGCCGCGCGCTGGACTTCGTGGCGGTGTGCCGGCCGTGACCTCCGAGCGGGGCGAGCTCGCGCTCGTCCTCCACAGCCACATGCCCTACGTCGAGGGCTTCGGCACGTGGCCCTTCGGCGAGGAGTGGCTGTGGGAGGCCATCGCCACCTCCTACCTTCCGCTGCTGGACGTCCTCGGCGGGGGCGCGCCGATCACGCTCTCGCTGACTCCGGTGCTGTGCGACCAGCTGGAGGCGCCGGGCGTGGGCGAGCGCTTCCTGCGCTTCCTGCGGGACGTGCGCGCGCACACCCACCAGCTGGACCTCGAGGGCTGCCGGGCGGGCGCGCCGGACCTGATCCCGGAGCTCGAGGCCTCGGCCGCCGACTACCGCTGGGCCGACGAGCGCTTCAGCGCCCTGGGCGGCGACCTCCTCGGAGCCCTGCGCCCCCACGCCGCCTGGACGTCGGCCGCCACCCACGCCGTCCTCCCGCTGCTGGCCACCGACGCGGGCGTGCGGCTGCAGCTGGAGGTGGCGGTCGACTCGCACCGCCGGCGCTTCGGCGGGTGGAACGGCGGTCTGTGGCTGCCCGAGTGCGCGCACGCGCCGTGGCTGGACACGCTGCTGGAGGAGGCGGGCGTGCGCGCCACCTGCGTGGACCTCACCGACGTCCTGGGCCCCGGCGCGCCCGGCCACCTGCGGCCGCTGCGCAGCGACGCCGGCCCGCTGCTGGTCCCGCTCGACCGGGGCACGATCGAGCTGGTGTGGAGCAACCGCGGGTACCCGGCCCACGGCGCCTACCGCGACTACCACCACCACACCGTCCATCACCACACGCCCTGGGCCAACGACGGCCGTCCCTACGACCGCGCCGCCGCCCGCGCCCTGGCCCGCGAGCACGCGGCGGACTTCGTGGGTCGCACGCTCGCCCGCCTCGACGCCGCCCGGACCGAGCTCGGCACGCCCGGCCTGTGCGTGTGCGCGCTCGACACCGAGCTCCTGGGCCACTGGTGGCACGAGGGGCCGTGGTGGCTTCAGGCCGTGGTCGAGGAGGCCCGGACGCAGGGCCTGGCACTGGGCCGACTGGACGACGCGCTGGGGCGCTGCGAGCCGGCGCCCGCGCCGCCCGACCTCCCGGTGACGACCTGGGGCTCTCCCCGCGACCTGGCCACGTGGTCGGCCCCGGCCGTGGCCGAGCTGGCGTGGAGCGCCCGCGCCGCCGAGCTGCGGGTGCTGACGGCCGGAGCCGAGGCCGGGCCCCGGGCCCTGCGCGAGCTGCTCGCCCTCCAGGCCTCCGACTGGGCGTTCATGGTCACCCGCGGGCTGGCGGGCGACTACCCGCGCCGGCGCGCCCGCGACCACGCCCAGGCGCTGGACGCCGCCCTGGGGATAGGCTCCGCCGACCCGGCCCTGCGCCACCTGGCGCCGTCGCTGCACGTGGCCGGGCTGCCGGAGGGCTGAGGATGCGCGCGCTGATCTTGTCCTGGGAGTACCCGCCGATCGTGGAGGGCGGCCTGGCCCGGCACGTCCGCAAGCTCTCCGAGCAGCTGGTCGCCCAGGACGTGGAGGTCCACGTCCTGTCGCGCGGCGACGAGTCGATGCCCGCCGAGGAGGACCTGGAGGGGGTCGTGGTCCACCGCGTCCGCGAGCCCCGCCGCCCCCGCGACCTGGGCGAGTTCGTGGCCTGGGTCGAGCACATGAACGCCGACATGCTGGCCGCGGGCGTCGAGCTGGGCGACCGCTTCGACTTCGACCTGGTCCACGGCCACGACTGGCTGGTGGCCGCCGCCGGCGACCATCTGGCCCGGCGGTTCCGCTGCCCACTGGTGGTGACGATCCACGCCACCGAGTACGGCCGCCACCAGGGCTGGGTGGACAAGCACCCCCAGTCCTACATCCACGGGGTCGAGCGCTGGATGGCCAACCGCGCCGAGCGGGTCATCACCTGCTCGCACTACATGCGCGACCACGTGGCCGACGTCTACGACCTGGAGGAGTCGCGGATCTCGGTCATCCCCAACGGGATCGACCCGCTCGACCTGCAGCCGGTGGACGACCTCGAGCGCCTGCGCGGGCAGTTCGCGGCGCCCCACGAGCGCCTGGTGGTCCTGGTGGGCCGGCTGGTCTACGAGAAGGGCTTCCAGCTGGCGCTCGAGGCGCTGCCGGGGATCATCGAGCAGGTGGGCGGCGTGCGCTTCCTGGTGGCGGGCTCGGGAACGCACGAGCGGGCGCTCCGCCACCAGGCGGAGGAGCTGGGACTCGACGGCCACGGCACGTTCCTGGGCTGGATCGGCGACGACGTCCTGCACTCGCTGTACCGGATCGCCGACCTGTGCGTGGTGCCCTCGATCTACGAGCCGTTCGGGCTGGTGGCGCTGGAGGCGATGGCCTCCGGCTGCCCCTGCATCGTGGCCGACACCGGCGGGCTGCGGGAGATCGTGCCGGGCGACGAGACCGTGGGCCTGCGCTTCAACGGCGGCGACGCCGAGCACCTGGGGATCATGATCGAGCGGCTGCTCACCGACGAGCCGCTGCGCGAGCGCCTGGTGGCCGAGGCCTCCGAGCACGTCCTGCGCTTCGACTGGGCCGACGTCGCGCGCCAGACCGCCAAGGTCTACGCCCACTTGCGCGGCGCCCGCGTGTAGGCGTCAGTCCCAGCGCAGCGTCCGCGGCGTCTCGCGCCGGCGGATCACCCGGGCGGGGATGCCCGCCGCCACCGAGTCGTCGGGGACGTCGTGGGTGACGACCGCGCTGGTGCCCAGCACGCAGTTGTTCCCCACGGTCACCCCCCGCAGGACGCACACGCCGTAGCCGATCCAGCAGTTGTTGCCCACGCGCACGTCGCGCTTGTAGATGCCCTGCAGGCGGATCGGGCGCTCCACGTCCACCACCCCGTGGTCGAAGTCGATCAGCATCACCCGGTCGGCGACGACGCACTCGCGCCCGATCGACACGTGCCGGTAGGCGGAGATCGTGCACTCCTGGCCCAGGACCGTCTTGGCGCCGATGCGCACCTCGCCCTCGTGCACGCGGATCTTGCACCCGTGCCCGATCCACGCCCAGCGGCCCAGGACCGCCAGGAAGCGCAGGAGCGCCAGCGGGCCGCCATGCCGGGGCGGCGGCTCGCCGCGGACGGCGGCCGGGACCGCGTCGATCTCGGGCGGGGAGGTGGTGACCGGCTCCACGCCGGGATCGTAGATCAGCCGGCCGCCGGCGCCACCCGGGATCCGTCAGTGCAGGTGGGCGTCCAGGAACGCCAGGAGCTCCGGCCACAGCCGGGCCGCGGCCTCCGGCCGGTACATCGGGCGGTAGTCGGCGAAGAAGGCGTGGCCGGCGCCCTCGTAGACCTGGACCGTGGCCTCGTGGCCGGCCGCCCGGGCGAACGCCTCCACGTCGGCGGGCGAGGGATTGGCGTCCTCGGCGCCCGCCACCAGCAGCACCGGGCAGGCGAGCCGGTCGGCCAGGTCGATCGGCGGGACCGGGCGCGCGGGCGTGGTCTGCGCGTCGGGGCCGGCGCGGAGGATCGAGCCGCCCCAGCAGTCCACCGCCGCGTTCGGCGCGTCGTCGCTGCAGGCGAAGAGCAGCGTCTGGCGCCCGCCCGAGCAGAACCCGATGGAGCCGATCCGGCCCGTGGCGCCGGGGAGCTCGCGCAGGAACGCGGCGGCACCCTGCAGGTCGGCCACCGCCCGCGCGTCCGGGAGCGCCCCGATCGCGGCGAAGACGGCCTCCCGGTCGCCCTCGGGCGGGGCACCCTCGCGGGTGTAGAGGTCGGGCGCCAGCGCGTGATAGCCCACGTTGGCGAAACGGCGTGCCACGTCGCGGATGTGCTCGTTGAGGCCGAACGCCTCGTGGACCACGACGATGCCCGCGCAGGCGGCGCCCGCCCCGCGCGGCCGCGCCAGGTAGCCCCGGACGGCGTCGCCCTCCGCGCCGGGGAGCTCGACGTCCTCGCCGACGACCGCGGAGGGGTCCGCGACCTGGCCGGGGACCGCCGTCACAGGATCGCCCGCGGGTAGGCCCGGGTGGCGGCGGCCACCATCGCCGCCAGGAACCCGAGCACGACCAGGAAGTCCAGCCACAGCTCGCCCCCGCCGCCCACGCCCACCAGCATCTGGCGCAGGCCCTGCACCTCGTAGGTCAGGGGATTGATGCGCGCCACCACGTGCAGCCAGCCGGGCATGATCGACAGGGGGTACAGCGCACTGGAGGCGAAGAACAGCGGCATCATCACCAGCTGGCCGATGCCCATGAAGCGCTCGCGGGTACGGACGGCGGCGGCGATCAGCATCGACATGCAGGCGAAGGCGCCGGTGGCCAGAACCAGCATGACCAGCGCGCCCACCACGCCCAGCACCGTCCAGCGCAGGCCGATCCCGGTCGCGGCCACCACCACCAGCAGCAACGCCGCCTGGACCAGCGCTCGCACGCCCGACCCCGCCGCCTTGCCCAGCACGATCGCCGTTCGGGGCAGCGGCGTGGCCAGCAGCCGCTGCAGCTGGCCGACGTCGCGCTCCCAGATCACCGCCAGGCCGAAGAAGATCGCGATGAACAGCGCGGCCTGGGCCATCACGCCCGGAGTGATGTAGGCGCGATAGTCGACGTTGCCCACGGCGATCGCGTGGGTGTTGTGCAGGGCGGTGCCGAACACGAACAGCCACAGCAACGGCTGGGCCGAGCGGGTGAAGACGTCGACGTGGTCGTGGCGCAGCTTGCGCAGCTCGGCCTGGGCGGTGGCCGCCACGCCGCCGAGCAGGCGACCGAACGCGTTGCCGGCGAGCACCGCCGGCCGCTCAGCCGAGCCGGCGGGCCACGCGACGCTGGGCGCGGACATCGGCGATCCTCCCTCCTTCCTCGATCTCGTGGCCGGTCACCGCGGCGAAGACCTCCTCGAGGTTGGCGACCTCGTGACGCTCGCGCAGGAGCGAGGGCACGCCCTCCTCGACCAGCAGGCCGCGATCCATGATCGCCAGGCGGTCGCAGTGGCGCTCGGCCTCCTCCATCAGGTGCGTGGTGACGACGATGGTGGTGCCGGACTCCGCGCGCAGCGCGTGCAGGCGCTCCCACACCAGGCGCCGGGCCGTGGGGTCGAGGCCGACGGTGGGCTCGTCCAGGAACAGCACCCTCGGGCGGTTGAGGAGGGCCGTGGCGATCTCCAGCCGGCGCAGCATCCCGCCCGAGAGCTCGCGGGCCAGGCGGTCGAGGATCGCCTCCAGGCGCATGGCCTCGACGGCGTCGGCGATCCGGGGCCCGCGGTCGCGCCGCGGCACGCCCGTCACCCGCGCGTAGAACTCCAGGTTCTCGCGGGCGGTCAGCGCGCCGTCGGCCGACAGCGCCTGGGGGACGTACCCAATCGAGGCGCGCACCTCCAGGCTCTGGCGGCGCACGTCGTAGCCGGCCACCAGCGCGCGGCCGTCGTCGGGCCGCAGCAGCGTGGTGAGGACGCGCAGCGTGGTCGTCTTGCCGGCGCCGTTGGGTCCGAGCAGTCCGAAGGTCTCGCCCTCGGCCACCCCGAAGGAGATGCCCCGGACGGCGAGGAGGTCTCCGAACCGGACCACCAACCCGTCCACCAGCACGGCGCCGGGCGGGGGCGAGCCGCCTGCTCCGTGGCCGCTCACGCCTCGCCCTTCCGGTCGGCGAGCTGCCGGCGGCGGGTGCGCAGCCGCCGGCGCTTGGCGGACAGCTCCTCCGCCAGGCGCTCGAGCTCGCGCTGCCGGCGGCGCACCAGCGCCAGCTGGCCGTCGAGGTGGC
Organism: Actinomycetota bacterium; assembly: GCA_005883255.1. Taxonomy (GTDB): domain Bacteria; phylum Actinomycetota; class Thermoleophilia; order Solirubrobacterales; family Solirubrobacteraceae; genus AC-38. The sequence continues at coordinate 14,440 of VAXS01000128.1, forward strand.
CCAGGGCCTCGTCGAGGATCTGGCGCCGGCGGGTGGTGTCGGGCGCACCCCGCCGCCACTCGGCGCGCAGGGCCGCGCGGGCGTCCTCGTGCTCCACCAGCTCCTTGAGCTCGTCCAGGGTGAGACCGAGCACGTCGCGCAGGCGCACGATCTCGCGCAGGCGCTCGACGTCGGCCTCGGTGTAGAGCCGGTGCTGGCCGGACGGGCGCGACGCCGCCTCGGACAGGAGGCCGATCTCCTCGTAGTAGCGAATCGTGCGGGGCGTGGTCCCGACCACGCGGGCCACCTCGCCGATCCGCAGCGGACGCTCGGGGACCGCGGCGACGGTGCTCACGACGCCGCCTCCTCGGCCTGCGCGAGCCGCGCCCGCGGGCGGGCCGGCGCGCGCTGGGGCTCGGCCGGCGCGTGGGACGGCCGCAGCAGCGACACCAGCGCCCCGACCAGCGAGGTGGCGGCCAGCACCCACAGGGCCGTGTGCATGTTGGCGATGAACGGCGCGAGCTTGGCGTCGGACAGCCCGTGCCCCAGGCCCGAGAAGATCGACAGCAGCGTGGACCTGGGCACCGCCGAGGTGACGATCGCCAGCACGAACGCGATCGAGATCACCGCCCCGGTGTTCTGGAGCATCGTGCGCGCGCCCGCGGCCACGCCCCGGCGGTGGGCGGGGACGGCGCCCATCATCGCCGCGGTGTTGGGGCTGTTGAACAGGCCCGAGCCGACCCCTACGACCAGCAGCCACAGCGAGCTCTGCCAGTACGGCGAGTGGGCCTGCAGCGTGGTCATCGCCGCCAGTCCCGCGGCGCTCACCAGCATGCCGGACGCGGCCAGCGCCCGCGACCCGCGGCGGTCGGCGTACACGCCGGCCAGCGGCGAGGAGATCAGCATGCCCAGCGCCAGCGGGATCAGCTTGATGCCGGCGGTGATCGGGCTGTCGCCCTGCGCGCCCTGGAAGTAGAACACGAACAGGAACAGCAGCGCGAAGCGCGAGAGCCCGTTGATGAACGCCGCCGCGGTGGCGGCGGCGAAGAGACGGTCGCGGAAGATCGTCAGGTCCAGCATCGGCGCCCGGACGCGCCGCTCGATGGCCACGAACGCCGGCAGCAGCGTCACGGCCGCCGCCAGGCCCGCGATCACGAGCGGGTCGCTCCAACCCGACAGGCCGCCGCGGGAGACGCCCAGCGCCAGGCCGGTGAGGCCGACGACGAACGTCGCCGTGCCCAGGAAGTCGAGGCCGCGGACCGTGTCGGGCTTGGCCAGCTCGCGCAGCACCAGCGCCGCCCACAGGCTGCTGGCCAGCCCCAGCGGGACGTTGAACCAGAACACCCAGTGCCAGGAGATCGACACCAGCGCTCCGCCCAGGACCGGCCCCAGCACCAGCCCGACCGCGGCCACCATCGTGTTGGTCCCCATCGCCAGGCCGAGCTGGCGCTTGGGGAAGGCGTCGGTGACCAGCGCCGCGGAGTTGGCGAACAGGAACGCGCCGCCCACGCCCTGGAGGATCCGCCAGAGGATGAGCTCGGTGCCGCTGCCCGAGAACCCCGCGCCCAGCGAGGCGGCGGTGAACACCAGGAACCCGCCGACGTAGGCGTGCTTGCGTCCGAACAGGTCGGACAGGCGGCCGGCGGTGAGCACCAGGACGGTGGAGGCGATCATGTAGGCCAGGATCACCCACACCAGCTGCAGCAGCGAGGTGTGGAGGCTGCGCTCCAGGTCGGGCAGCGCGATGATCAGCGTGCCCGAGTTGATCGTCGCCAGCAGCATCCCTGCGCTGGTGCACGAGAGGGCCCACCACTTGTAGTTCGGGTGTCCGGCGTCAATAAACCGCATCTTTACGTAAACGTCAGTTTAGCACTTCTCCTGCCATGATCCCGAGCCCATGAGCGCCAGCGCCGACCGCAGCCTCGCCCAGCGCCTGCTCGACGGCGACAACCGGGCCCTGGCCCGCGCGATCTCGCTGGTCGAGAACGACGACCCGGCCGGCTGGGAGCTGGTCCGCGAGCTCTATCCCCAAACCGGCCGCGCGGCGATGGTCGGGTTCACGGGACCGCCCGGCGTGGGCAAGTCGACGCTGATCGCGGCGCTCACCCGGGCGGTGCGCGAGGCCGGGAAGGACGTGGCCGTCCTGTCGATCGACCCCTCGTCGCCCTTCACCCAGGGGGCGCTGCTGGGCGACCGGATCCGGCTGGCGGAGCACTTCCTCGACCCGGGGGTGTTCATCCGCTCGATGGCCAACCGCGGGGCGCTGGGCGGGCTCTCCGAGGCGGCGCTCCAGGCGGCGCTGCTGATGGACGCCGCGGGCAACGACGTGGTGTTCCTGGAGACCGTCGGCGTCGGGCAGGCGGACGTGGACGTGATCGACCACGCCGACACGATCGTGCTGGTCCTGCAGCCGGGGTCGGGCGACTCGATCCAGGCGCTCAAGGCCGGGGTGATGGAGATCCCGGACGTGATCGTGGTCAACAAGGCGGATCACCCGTTGACCGACACGATGGTGCGCGAGATCCGGGGCGTGCTCGCCCTCGGGCCCAAGGAGGAGGGGCAGTGGGACATCCCGATCGTCCGCACCGACGCGGCGCGGGGCGACGGCGTGGAGGAGCTGGTGGAGCGGCTGGACGCGCACCGGGCGCACATCGAGGCCGAGGGGACGCTGCTCGAGCGCCGCCGGCGCAACCTCCGCAACGAGGTGCTGGCGCTGGCCACCGTCCGGTTGCGCCGCCAGCTCGAGGCCGCGATCCGCGAGGACGCCGACGTGAAGGAGCTGCTCGACGAGGTGGTCTCGCGCCGCCTCGACCCGGCCAGCGCCGCCAGCTCGATCCTCGAGCGGCACGACGGCGGCGATGACGACGACCGCTAGGCCCGCGCGTTACGCGCCCAGGGCGCGTGCGATCACCATCTGCTGCACCTCGTCGGTGCCCTCCCCGATCGTGAGGATCTTCGCGTCGCGGTAGAAGCGGCACACCGGGTACTCCTCGATGTAGCCGTAGCCGCCGTGGATCTGGACGGCCTCCTCGGCGCAACGGACCGCCAGGCGGCCGGTCTTGAGCTTGGCCTGGGCGGCGGTGAGGGTGAAGTTGCGGCCCGCGTCCTTGAGGCGCGCGGACTTGTAGACCAGGAGGCGGGCGGCCTCGATCTCGGTCGCCATGTCGGCCAGCTTGGCCTGGATGGCCTGGAACTTGGAGATCGGCTGGCCGAAGGCGCGGCGCTCGCGGGCGTAGGCCAGCGCCTGGTCGAGCGCGCCCTGGGCCAGCCCCACGCCCATCGCCGCCACGCCGATCCGGCCGATGTCCAGCACCTGGAGGAACTGCTTGAAGCCGGCGCCCGGCGGGCCCAGGAGGCTGTCCGCCGGCACGCGGCAGTCGGTGAAGGTGAGCGGGCGGGTGTCGGAGGCGTTCCAGCCCATCTTGCGGTAGGGCTCTCCCTG